>JAJRTD010000069.1 GCA_024278435.1 Gammaproteobacteria bacterium
AACCGGAACACCCGGACCGCAAGGCTGGCGGCGGAAATAAGCAATACCATTGAGCACCAGGCCAGTATCGAACGCACAAAATACCTGAACTCAAGCACCAGGCAATTTACACCGGCACAGTATATGCGGGAGTGGATCAACCGTGTGGAGCGTATCGGCAACCTGAATTATCCCGACCAGGCAAGAAGACAGAAATTAAACGGCACCCTGATTCTGGATGTCGTCATCAATGCCGACGGGGAACTGATAAAAACCGATTTGCGCCAGTCATCCGGACACCAGGTACTGGATGATGCCGCCAGGCGTATCGTGAAACTGGCAGCGCCTTTTTCTGCCTTTCCTGAAAAACTTCGTGCCGAAGCTGATGTCATACATATTACGCGTAGCTGGGAATTTTTAAATAACAGCCGCCTGCGCACACATTAACAGATGACCGAAACCGACAATACCAAGCAGCAATCCGGCAGTGACAACCTGACCGGGCATTTCCTGATTGCCATGCCATCGCTGAATGACGGCTTCTTTAACCAGGCCGTCACCTATATCTGTGAACATGATGACAGCGGCTGTTTTGGCATTATCATAAACCAGCCGCTTGGTGTCACCCTGCAACAGGTTATCAGTGAAATGAAGATCGAGGCCGGCGAAAATTACAACCGGGAACAGCCGGTTTATCTCGGCGGCCCCGTTGACCAGGGCCGTGGTTTTATCCTGCACCGTCCGCCCGGCAACTGGCAATCCAGCCTCAGGGTAAACGACAGTGTTGCCCTGACTACGTCAAAAGACATTCTGCAGGCGATTGCCAGCAATGAAGGACCCCAAGACAACATTGTGGCTTTGGGTTATGCCGGCTGGGCCGCCGGCCAGCTGGAAGACGAGATGGCCGCCAACACCTGGTTGAACTGTCCTGCCGATGAACAGATTATTTTTAACACCCCGGTCGAGCAGCGCTGGAAAGCGGCGGCCAGTCTCATTGGCATCGACCTTTCCTTACTCAGCAATGATGCCGGCCATGCCTGAATACAGAGAAAAAATACAAGATAACTCTCTGCAATTTGCATTCATTTGCGTTCATTTGCGGAATAACAAAATATTTATGTTGCTGTATTAACAAGCTCATGAAAATTACCAGTGTCCTTGGCTTCGACTATGGCAAAAAACGTATCGGTATAGCCAGCGGTCAGACCATCACCCGTTCCGCCACCCCCTGCAAGACCATCAACCAGGTTGATGGCAATCCCGACTGGCAGGCTATTTATGATGAGATCCAGCAATACAAACCACAGGCTTTAATCGTAGGCATTCCCTACCATACCGATGGCAGTGAAAACAAAATGACGGCCGCCGCCCGGCATTTCTGCTATGAACTGGAAAAACGTTTCAGGTTACCGGTGTTCGAAATCAACGAAGCCCTGACCTCCCGCCAGGCGGAAGCAAACCTCAAGCAGAGCAAAAAAATAAACAAGCACAATAAACACGAGATTGATAAAATGGCAGCTGCTATCATTGTGCAGAGCTGGCTCAACCAGCCCGATTAGCACACACTCACAGACAAAACGGAAACATATGCAACAGGTCGCCACCCCGGAACAGCTTCTGGTACAACTGGCAGATAAATTACAGACATTGCTTGATGAAAGAGCAATCAGCAATCCGTTAATGGTCGGCATCCACACCGGCGGGGTCTGGGTTGCAACCCGGCTTCACCAGCTACTCAATATAGCCGAGCCACTGGCAACACTGGATATCAGTTTCTACCGTGACGATTTTTCACGCATCGGCATGAACCCCGAAGTAAAACCTTCCGAACTGCCGCCGGATGTCGACGACCGTCATATTATCCTGGTCGATGACGTACTGCATACCGGCCGTACTATTCGCGCGGCTATGAATGAACTGTTCGATTATGGCCGTCCCGCCAGTGTCACCCTGGTGTGCCTGATCGAACGCAGCGGCCGTGAGCTGCCATTGCAGGCCGACATTGTCGGCCTGCACCTTGACCTGAAAGAAGGTGAACACATCAAACTGACCGGTCCTGAACCGCTGGCATTCGACATACAGCAAAACAATTCACGGGAATCCTCTAACGGGTAAAGCTCACATGGTTAATAAAGCAACAAAACCCACAGACGCTTTAATCGGACACGATGCCTGGAATATTCAACTGGATAGAAACGGCAACCTGAAACATTTCCTTACCACCGAGGGCCTGGGCTCACAAATCCTTGACCGCATCCTGGACACTGCCGAAAGCTTTGCCAACGTCAACGAAAAAAGCATTAAAAAAGTGCCTCTGCTGCGCGGTAAAACCATCGTAAATCTGTTTTTTGAAGCCAGCACCCGAACCCGCACCACCTTCGAACTGGCTGCAAAACGCCTGTCTGCCGATGTGTTAAATATCAATATCAGCACCTCGGCGACATCAAAAGGCGAGACCCTGCTCGATACCCTGCAGAATATCCAGGCCATGCACTGTGACATGTTCGTGGTACGGCACAGCGATTCCGGTGCAGCACATTACATCGCCAATAATGTCGCGCCCAATATCAGCGTTATCAATGCCGGCGACGGCAGTCACGCACACCCCACCCAGGCCATGCTGGACATGTTCACCATCCGCCGCAAGAAAGGCGCTGACTTCGGCAAACTGCGTGTTGCCATCGTCGGTGATATATTGCATTCACGTGTCGCGCGCTCGCAGATCCATGCACTGAACACACTCAATACCGGCGATGTCCGTGTTATTGCTCCCCGGACACTGCTGCCGGTCGATATTGAAGACATGGGTGTAAACGTTTTTTACGACCTGCAGGCCGGCATTAAAGATGCCGATGTGGTTATCATGTTGCGCCTGCAGAAGGAACGCATGCAGGGCGCCCTGCTGCCCAGTGAACAGGAATACTTCCAGCTGTACGGTCTCAGCGAAGAACGCCTGCTGGCGGCAAAAGATGATGCCATTGTCATGCACCCCGGTCCGATCAACCGTGGCGTTGAAATCGATTCCAATGTTGCCGACGGTCCACGCTCGGTCATCCTCGACCAGGTTTCCTACGGCATTGCCGTACGAATGGCGGTAATGACCATGACCCTGGGGCGTGAACCGGAAGCCGATGACGCCACGACCACCAGTCAGGAGGCCGCGCAATGAGTTCTATCATTATAAAAAACGGCCAGCTGATCGACCCGGAAAACAATATCAATCAACAGGCCGACATCCGGATAAACAACGGAAAAATCAGCGCCATTGCAGAAGCCGGAAGCCTGGACAGCAACAGCAGTGACAACGTACAGATCATTGATGCCGGCGGCCTGAGTGTTATCCCCGGCCTGGTCGACTGCTGCGCCCGGCTGCGCGAGCCCGGACTGGAAAACAAGGCCACTATTTACAGCGAAACCATCGCCGCCAGCAATGCCGGCATTACCACCTTATGCTGCCCGCCTGATACCGACCCGGTTATCGATGAACCGGCCGTGGTCGAACTGATTCACCAGAAGGCGGCAAACTCCGCTCACAGCCACGTGGTAACGCTTGGCGCCCTGACCGCCGGATTGCACGGTGAGCATTTAAGTGAAATGTTTGCCCTGCAACAGGCCGGTTGTGTCGGTTTGAGCAACTGCCGCCAGCCGGTGACAAACGCACTGATCCTGAAACGCGCGTTTGCCTATGCCGCCACCTTTGGTTTTAACGTTTTTATTGAGCCCGATGAACACTGGTTAAGCACCGGCGGTTGTGCCCATGAAGGAAAAATCGCCACCCGCCTGGGCCTGAAAGGCATTCCGGTTTCAGCCGAAACTATTGCCATTGCCCGTGCTCTGGAGCTGGTCACCGAAACCGGTGTCAGCGCCCATTTTGGCCGGCTTTCAAGCGCACAGGGCGTGGAAATGATCCGCCGTGCGAAAAATGAACAGCTGCCGGTAACCGCCGATGTCAGCGCCCACCAGCTGCACCTGACCGAGCATGACATCAGTAGTTTCAACAGCGCCTGTCATGTCATACCGCCGCTGCGTACCCAGCGTGACCAGGAAGCATTACGTAATGCGGTGGCCGACGGCACCATTGATGCCATTTGTTCCGACCACCAGCCGCATAACATTGATGCCAAGCAGTCGCCTTTTGCCAGCACCGAAGCTGGCATTTCCGCGCTGGAAACATTCCTGCCCTTGTGCCTGCGCCTGTCCACGCAAACCACGTTAAGCCTTAATGAAATAATCAGCAGAATAACCCGGCAACCGGCCGCTATTCTGGGCATTAATGCCGGCACATTATCGGTTGGCGCCAGTGCCGATATCTGTATCTTTGATGAAAACGAAGACTGGCAGCTGACAACCGACACCATCCGCAGCCACGGCAAAAACACACCGTTCCTCGGCTGGAATCTTCAGGGCAGGGTCAAGCACACCATTGTTAACGGTGACTTGTTGTTTAGTGATTAATATATAAAAAAACAGATCACCGCAGATTAGGGCAGGAAGCTCGTAAGCAGGACAATGCAGGAGCAATTGTCGAGGCGCGGAGACGCAGGCGCTGCTAAGGATACTCTGAATAAGTGTCATTTAGAGCGCAGCGAAGAATCTTTTGCTCCGTAAGTAATTGATTGCTCAGTAGCTCAAGATCCTTCGACTGCGCTCAGGATGACAGATAAGGAATTATTCAGAGTATCCCTAACAAAATCAAACTCTGCGCCTCTGCGGTAAACTGCTTTTAAGAATTTTCCAGACCTAGTTTTGCAGGTCTTTCATGCCGCCACCAAAATTGATTTTCCATTCAAGGTCACTGCTTGAATCGGCATTGGCCAGCGCCGCCTTCAAATCAATCTGCCGCGCCTTAAACAGATCAAACAGTGACTGGTCGAATGTTTTCATGCCGGACTCGTTACCTTTTTCCATAATATCCTTGATCTCATGGAAGTTACCTTCGCGGATCAGCTTGCTGATATACGGTGTATTTATCAGTACTTCAACGGCAGCGACACGGCTGCCATCTTCTTTTTTAACCAGCCGCTGTGCCAGAATGCAGTTCAAGTTCAATGACAGATCCATTAATACCTGGTTATGCGCTTCGCTGGGGAAGAAATTGAGCAAGCGATCCAGGGTCTGATAGGCATTGGTTGCATGCAGCGTGGTCAGGCATAAATGCCCGGTATCGGCATAACGCAGGGCCGACTCCATGGTGTCCCGGTCACGCGCCTCACCAATCATAATCACATCCGGCGCTTCCCGCATGGCTTCACGCAGGGCATTGTCAAACGACAGGGTATCCAGCCCGACCTCGCGTTGCCCGACGATGCATTTTTTATGGCGAAACATAAATTCAATCGGGTCTTCAATAGTAAGAATGTGCCCGTTCTCGGTCATGTTCCGGTAATCCAGCATCGATGCCAGTGAGGTGGACTTGCCCATGCCAGTAGCACCGACCACAAGGATCAGGCCCTTTTTACGCATAATCATGGTCTTGTATATTTCCGGCAGACCGAGTTCTTCCAGCGTGGGAATATCCGCCTTGATGAAACGGATTACCATGGACACTTCACCGCGCTGCACATAAATATTGATACGGAAACGTCCCAGGTCGGTATAGGACACCCCCAGATTCAGCTCCAGATTTTTTTCAAAGTCTTTTATCTGTGCAGGCGATAACAGATCATAGGCCAGCTTTTTTGTCATGCCCGGCGTCAGCATGCTTTTTCCGACCGGGCGCATATTACCTTCGATACGCACACTCACCGGTGCACCCGTGGTGAAATACATATCTGACGCCTGTTGCTCAGACATCAATTTTAAATACGGTTGCAAGTTCATCAGTTCATCTCATTTAATAACATTCAAAACAGTTATTCGGTGATCGATTTATCGAATACGTGATTTTTCATCACCGCCTTCCATTGATATATTGTCCAGGCCTTCCATTAAATCACTACTGTGCGAATCCTTGCCTTCCAGCTTGATCCGCAGGCGAAGGTCATTAACCGAATCGGCATTACGCAGTGCATCCTCGTACTTGATCTGGTCATTTTCGTAAAGGTTAAATAATGCCTGGTCAAACGTCTGCATACCCAGCTCATTGGACTTGGCAATCAGTTCCTTGATGTCATGCACATTGCCTTTGAAAATCAGGTCTGACATCAGCGGGGAATTGATCATGATTTCAATCGCTGCTACCCGGCCGTCACCGGATACGGTAGGAATCAGGCGCTGCGAAATCAGGCTTTTCAGGTTGAGTGACAGGTCCATCAACAACTGCTGGCGGCGGTCTTCAGGGAAAAAGTTGATAATACGGTCCAGCGCCTGGTTGGTACTGTTGGCATGCAGCGTGGACAGGCAGAGGTGGCCGGTTTCGGCAAAAGCAATGGCGTGCTCCATGGTTTCGCGGTCACGAATCTCACCGATGAGGATAACATCCGGCGCCTGGCGCAGGGTGTTCTTCAGCGCGATCTCGTAATTTTCCGTGTCCACACCGACTTCACGCTGGGTGACGATACAGTTGCGGTGGTTATGTACAAATTCAATTGGGTCTTCAATGGTAATAATATGGCCGTGGCTGTTCTGGTTACGGTAGCCCACCATGGCGGCCAGCGATGTTGACTTACCCGAACCGGTGGCGCCGACAAAAATAACCAGGCCACGCTTGGTCATGGAAATATCTTTCAGTATCGGCGGCAAATTCAGGTCTTCAAACTCCGGAATTTCCGAGCGGATAACACGCAGCACCACGCCAACCGAACCACGCTG
>JAJRTD010000070.1 GCA_024278435.1 Gammaproteobacteria bacterium
ATGTACGTGATGCCTTACCGCTCGGGCCAGCACAATTTTTTCCAGGTCACGGCCGATTCGCACCATGTCTTCAACCGAGTCCTTGTGGCTCACATGCACCACGTCCTGCTCAATAATCGGACCGGCATCCAGATCGGCGGTGACATAATGACTGGTGGCACCGATTATCTTTACCCCGCGTTCATATGCGCTGTGGTAGGGGCGGCCGCCGGGAAAGGCGGGAAGAAATGAATGATGGATATTGATTATCCGTTGCGGATAATCACTAACAAAGCTGTCACTTAATACCTGCATGTAGCGTGCCAGCACGATGAAATTAATATTGTGCTGCGCCAGTAAAAGCTTCTGTTTTTCTTCCTGCTGTTTTTTATTTTCCCTGTTAATCACGATACAATGAAACTCAATGCCAAGGCGCTCGGCTGCCGATTGCAAATCAGGATGGTTGCTGATAATTACAGGGATCTCCACATCAAGTTCGCCACATTCATAGCGCGCCAGCAGGTCATAAAAACAGTGTGACATTTTTGATACGAATACAGCCATGCGCAGTTTCGTATCAGAAAAATATAACTGTGATGTCATCTGGTAGCGAGAACCTACCAGGGTTTCAAAATACTCGGCAATCTTGTCACGTTGTATAACAAATTTTTCCAGCTGCCATTCAACTCGCATAAAAAACACACCACGTTCACTATCAACATGCTGGTCAAGATACACGATATTACCGCCGTTACTGTGTATAAAGTCGGTTATGGCGACCACGATACCGGGCTTGTCCAGGCAGTGGATTAATAAAATCGCTGTGTCTTTTTTTGAATTTGACATGTTTTGTTTTACTTCGCTAAAAGTTACCGGTTATAAATTGTAGTCGTTATAATCCGGCCCGCCGGTAATGTTTTATTTCCCTATACAGAAATCCGAAAAGATGCGGCCCAGCAAGTCATCACTGCTGAATTCACCGGTAATCGATGACAGCGCTTCCTGTGCCAGGCGCAGTTCTTCGGCCAGTAATTCGCCGGCCTTTAATTCATGCAGATTTTTATCAGCAACATTCAGGTGTTGCTGCGCCGTCTCAATCGCATCCAGGTGGCGGCGGCGGGCAATAAACTGGCCCTCGTTTTGCTGGCGGTAACCCATGCAGTTTTTTAAATGCTGCTTCAATAACTCGATACCTTCACCGGTTTTTGCTGACAGGTAAATCTCTGCCGGCTGTTTTTCTATCAGTTCGGGCGCAGCCTTTTTTTTGTCTATCTTGTTATAGATTATGGTCAGGCCGGCGCCTGGCGGCATGGTTTCCAGCATGTCCGTATCCTTATCCTCAATATCAACAACAAACAGCACCCGGTCTGCTGTTTCTATGATCTGTTTTGCCCGTTTCACGCCTTCACGTTCAACCACATCATCGCTGTCACGCAATCCTGCCGTATCAATAATGTGTAGTGGCAGGCCATCGATCTGAATATGTTCACGCAGGATATCACGGGTGGTTCCCGGCACATCGGTTACTATCGCGCTGTCCTGACCGGCCAGCTGATTCAGCAGGCTGGATTTACCGGCATTGGGTTTGCCGGCAATGACCACGGTCATGCCTTCTTTCAGCAGGCGGCCCTGTAAGGCAGACTTTTTGACATCCTGCAATTTCTGTTTTACCCCGGTGAGCTGGTCGGCAATGGCATCATCGGCCAGAAAGTCGATTTCCTCTTCCGGAAAATCCAGGGCTGACTCAACATAAATCCGCAGTTGAATCAGTGACTCAACCAGCTGATGAATCACCGCTGAAAACTCACCCTGCATGGAGCGCATGGCCGCCCGCGCGGCCTGCTCACTATCGGCAGCTATCAGGTCGGCAATGGCCTCCGCCTGGGCCAGGTCGATTTTGTCATTTAAAAAGGCCCGCTCGGTAAATTCACCGGCACGGGCAGGGCGCACGTCAAACTGCAGTATCTCTTTTAATAAAAGATCCAGAACGACCGGGCCTCCATGAGCATGGAATTCAACGACATCTTCACCGGTAAACGAAAAAGGCTTTTTAAAATACAGCGTTAAACCACTGTCTATAACCGTTTTATTTTTATCTTCGAACACACCGTAATGGGCATAACGCGGGGCGGGGCACAAACCGGCGATTTTTTCGGCAATCGCTGGTGCCTGTGGCCCTGATACACGAATAATCCCAACGCCGCCCTGGCCGGAAGGCGTGGCAACGGCGGCGATGGTATCGTTATTCATGGACAGTAATGGCTGTTTTGTTAACTGTTCTCGATGCGTTTGGTAATAACATACTGCTGGGCAATAGATAGAATATTATTGACCACCCAGTAAAGCACCAGGCCGGAAGGAAAGAAAGCAAACATCACGGTAAAGGCAAACGGCATTACCTGGAACACTTTCTGTTGAATCGGATCAATCGGCGCAGGGTTCAGTTTCTGCTGGATAAACATTGATATACCCATTAACACGGGCAATACAAAGTAGGGGTCTTTGTCGGTAAGGTTGTTGAGCCATAAAATAAATGGCGCATGGCGCATCTCTACACTTTCAAGCAATACCCAGTAAAGCGAAATAAACACCGGCATCTGTACCAGGATAGGCAGACAGCCGCCCATCGGGTTTATTTTTTCACGTTTGTACATGTCCATCATCGCCTTGCTCATGGCCTGGCGATCATCCCCGAACTTTTCTTTCATCTGCTGAATACGCGGTGCCACCTTGCGCATTTTTGCCATTGAGCGATAACTCATTTCGGACAGCTTGTAAAACAGGCCTTTAACCGTGATGGTCAAAAAGATAATGGCCCAACCCCAGTTATTAAATATGTCATAAAAGAAATTCAGCAACCAGAACAGCGGTTTGGCAAAAATCGTCAGAACACCGTAATCAACGGTTAACTCAAGACCGGGGGCAATTTCCTCCAGACGGTACTGCAGCTTGGGACCGACAACCAGGCGGGAGGATATTTCAGCAGTTTGGCCGGGTTCAATAGACACCGCCGCAGTGCGTACACCCAGGGTATACAGATCTTTGCTGCGATTGTAGCGACTGAAATATAAATTATCCTTACCGGTTTCCGGGATCCAGGCAACCAGGAAATAGTGATCAATCATCGCCAGCCAGC
>JAJRTD010000071.1 GCA_024278435.1 Gammaproteobacteria bacterium
CAGTGTGCCGGCCCGAATCAAGCCACTTGATATGAGTGGTGATGGCAACATCGACCGCCTGTATATGGCTGACATGGGAGGCCAGATATTCCGCTTTGATATTGATGAGTCTCTGCCCAACTTCACTCCGTCTAAAATTACTGGTGGACGTATCGCTGACCTGGCTGGTACTGCAAAAGAAGATGCGCGTCGTTTCTTCTATCCACCGGATGTTGCGTTGATGGCAGAGAGAGGAAAAGCTGCCTATCTCGCGATTTCGATCGCATCCGGTTACCGTGCGCACCCGGTTGATGAGACGATACATGACCGTATCTATCTGCTCAAAGACAAGAATGTCTATGGTGCGCCGGCCTCGTACAAAACCATAACCGAAGCGGATCTTTATGATGCTACATTAAACCTTGTTGCCGGTGATGGCACCTCGGCGGAAAATGATGTGGCGAAAGCCGGGCTTGATAGCTCTGAAGGCTGGTTGATTAACCTGGACGACGAAAATAACCCGGGTACCTGGATTGGTGAAAAGGGATTGTCTGAAACCCTGATACTGGACGGTGTGGTTATTGTTACAACATTTACACCGACTAATTCGTCAACGGTTTCCAGCAGCTGTAAACCGCAGTCTGGTAGCGGAAAAGTATACTTTATTGATGTGCTGGATGCGTCAGCTGCCTACCCGAGTGATCTGGATAAACGTCCTGATCGCGCCAGGCAACTGGCTAAAGGTGGTATCCCGCCTTCACCTAACGTGATTATCACCAAAGGCGGTGAGCCAACATTATGTATTGGTACTGAATGTCAGGCTGCAGACTTTAGCCGAGGTGTTCGTAAAACATTCTGGTACGAGGTAGAGAAATAATGAAACAGAAAAACAGAGGCTTCACCCTGGTTGAGCTGATGATTGTGATTGCAATCATCGGTATCCTGGCGGCAGTTGGATACCCGGCGTATACCAGTGCGCTGAAAAAGAGTAACCGCGCCGATGCGGTTGATTCGCTGCTGTCACTGGCCGGTCGTATGGAAGAGTATTATATGAATAATAATACTTATACCGGTGCAACGGTTGGTGCTACCGGTACCGTAGGTACTGACCAGACCTCCGAAGGTTTATATACTTTAGAGGTTACATCAGCAACCGCGTTTGCTTATACCATAACGGCGAAACCGGTGGGTACAGATACGGAATGCGGTAATTTAACGTTGAACTCCCAGGGTCAGAAAGGAACCAGCGCTGGCACCGTAGAAGCCTGCTGGTAATTGCCCGGCGGCTAGTCTGGCGGCTGCTTCCGCAGTTCTTTGGGCAACTGAAAATGTATGTTTTCAGTTGCCTTTTTATTGGTGATGATGGTGGTATCAAACATTTTTTCCAGGGTGGTAATCACTTCCTGAACCAGTACTTCCGGTGCTGACGCGCCGGCCGTGACACCGATTGAGCGGGCGTTATCAAACCAGGCATTGTTAATGTCTTCTGCACCGTCAATCAAATAAGCATCCACATTATTGTTTTCTGCCAGTTCCCGCAGGCGGTTGGAATTTGAGCTGTTGGCCGAACCGATGACCAGGAAAACGTCGACCTTGTCGGCCAGCTGGCGAACCGCGTCCTGCCGGTTCTGGGTGGCGTAACAGATGTCATCTTTTCGCGGGCCGTGAATCGCCGGAAATTTTTCACGCAGGGCATCGATAATGCCTTTGGTGTCATCCACCGATAAAGTGGTCTGGGTGACATAGGCCAGTTGCTGCGGGTTCTGTACCTGCAACGCCTTAACGTCTTCGATGGTTTCAACCAGGTGGATGCTGCTGTGTGAATTCTGCCGGTACTGGCCCAGCGTACCTTCCACTTCCGGGTGGCCGGCGTGCCCTATCAGTATAACGTCCTCGTTTTTCTGTTCATGGCGTGCAACTTCAAGGTGAACCTTGGTGACCAGCGGGCAGGTGGCGTCAAATACGCGCAGGTCTCTTTGCCGAGCTTCATTCTGTACTTTCTGGGAAACCCCGTGGGCGCTGAAAATAACCGTTGCCCCGTCCGGGATCTCGTCCAGCTCTTCAACAAAAACCGCGCCTTTTTTTATCAGGTTGCTGACCACAAAACGGTTGTGTACCACTTCGTGGCGCACGTAGATCGGTGCGGAAAAGATTTCCAGGGCGCGTTCGACAATTTCAATGGCGCGATCAACGCCGGCGCAAAAGCCGCGGGGACTGGCAAGATAAATATTCATTGCTGTATTTTAACTGCTTTGCACATGGGCATTATTAACACTGAGGATCTGTACCCGGAATACGATTTCCTGGCCGGCCAGCGGATGATTGAAGTCAACTTCCGCCATATTGTTTTTTATGCTCAGAATGGTGCCGGGAATTTCCTCACCATCAGGGGATTCAAAAGAATACGAAAGCCCGGCTTCCGGTGGCAGGTTTTCAGGAAATTCGGCCAGCGGCATTTCACTGATATTGTCATTATCGCGCAGGCCGAATCCCTGCTCGGGAGTCAGCGTCAGTACCTGTGTGTCACCTTC
>JAJRTD010000072.1 GCA_024278435.1 Gammaproteobacteria bacterium
GCAGGGAGTGATGGGTAAACGTTATGCGCAGATCGCCGGTGAAGCCGACGAGGTTGCACTGGCCCTGGATGAGCAGTATATGCCCCGTGGTGCCAGTGATGATACCGCCAGCAGTACTACCGGGCAGATACTTTCGATCAGTGACAAGCTGGATACCCTGGTTGGTATTTTTTCCATTGGCCAGAAACCCACCGGTGAAAAAGATCCCTATGCATTACGCCGTGCCGCCCTTGGCGTTTTGCGCACCATCATTGAACGCCAGCTTGATCTTGATCTGCGGCAGATAATAAACGATGCCGCACAGCTGCTGGCCGATAAGGTTGACGCGAGCAAAGTGCAGCAGGATGTGTTTGATTACATTCTGGAACGGTTGCGTGCTTATTATCTTGATCGTGGTGTCAGCGTCGATGTATTTGATGCGGTATCGGCGTTGTCACCGTCACGGCCGCTGGATTTTGACAAGCGCATTAAAGCGGTTTCCGCTTTTCGTGAACTGGCAGAAGCCGAAAGCCTGGCGGCCGCCAATAAACGTGTTGCCAATATTCTTAAAAAATCCGCTGCTGACAGTGTGCAGCCGGTGGATGAGAAGTTGCTGACAGAGGCCGCCGAAAAAGAGCTGTATAAAACCCTGACTGCCCTGAGCGCGCAGGTTGAGCCGCTGTTTGATAGCGGTGACTACGAGGAGGCATTAAGCCGGCTGTCGTCGTTACGTGCACCGGTGGATAACTTTTTTGATTCAGTAATGGTAATGGCCGATGATGAAGCGGTAAAAAACAACCGCATTGCATTGTTGAATATTATGAACCAGCTTTTCCTGCGGGCCGCGGATATGTCCCGCCTGCATCAGGCATAAGTGAATGGCCTCCATGAAGCTAATAGTCCTGGACCGTGATGGTGTGATCAACCATGATTCGGATGCCTATATTAAAAGCACCGAGGAATGGCAGCCGATCGACGGCAGTCTGGAAGCAATAGCCCGCCTCAACCACAGTGGTTATGTCGTGGTGGTGGCCAGTAACCAGTCCGGCCTGGCGCGTGGCTATTTTGATATCGAAGCATTGTCCGCCATGCATAAAAAAATGGACGACTTGCTGGCCAGGGTCGGCGGGCGTATCGATGCCGTTTTTTACTGCCCGCACGGACCGGATGATGGCTGTGACTGCCGCAAACCGAAGCCGGGTATGCTGCTTGAAATCGGTCAGCGGTTTAATGTTCCGCTGGATGAAGTGATCTTTATCGGCGACAGCATTTCTGATGTTAAAGCCGCCAGTAATGCCCGTGCCCAGGCCATGCTGGTACGAACCGGTAAAGGTTTAAAAGCTGAAAAAATCATACAGCTTGAATGCAAGACCCCGGTACAGGTCTATGATGACCTGGCGGCTGCAGTAACTGCCATATTGCAATAATACTTATGAATTCAAAACCCGTATTATTTATCCGTTCCCTGATATTCTGGGTCGGGTTTCTTGTTAACACCGTGTTCTTCGGTTTGCTGATTGTGCTGTTGTTTTTTACACCGGCGCAGACGCGCCTCAGGGTTGGCCGCCTGTGGGCATGCGGCAATCATTTTTTACTGAAGTATATCTGTGGTCTGGATTTCAGGGTCAGGGGGCAGGAAAATCTGCAACGTGAAAATGCGATCATCCTGAGTAAGCACCAGTCAACATGGGAAACCCTGGTGCTGCATTCCATCACCCCTTATGTGCGCTGGGTATTTAAACGTGAATTGATGTGGATCCCGATTTTCGGCTGGGCGCTGGCAATGACCGACCCGATTGCTATTAACCGTGGCGCGGGACGTGCCGCCATCAAGCAGTTGATCAAGGAGGGAACGAAAAAGCTGAAGGCAGGGGAGTGGCTGATCCTGTTTCCTGAAGGCACCCGTACCGCACCGGGAAAAACCCAGAAATATAAAATCGGCGGCGCTCTGCTGGCAGAGAAGAGCGGTTACCCGGTCATACCGCTGGCGCACAATGCGGGCGAATTCTGGCCCAGGCATAGTTTTATCAAATGGCCGGGAACGATCACGGTTGTTATCGGGCCGGCAATTGAATCAAAGGGCCGCAGTGCTGATGAAATCAATACGGACGTTTCCAACTGGATTGAAAGTACCATGAAGGAAATCAGTGATCCGTCACGCTGGAATCGTTGATAGAGGTAATTGAAAATTTTCACCACAGAGGCACAGAGGACACAGAGTGTTATTATATTAACGGCGCCATAGGCGCCGTTAATATTAAAGAGCTTTTTCTCTGTGCCTCTTTGGTAAACTGTTTTTGTTTGGCCAAAACTACTCGTCAGTCAGATAGTAAATAAAGCCCGGGCGTTCGCCGTTGTCTGCTTGGCGATTATTTCTATATCCTGTTCTCTTATCCCTGCAATAGCCTCAAGCGTATTGACCAGGTAAGCCGGTTCATTTCTTTCGCCGCTGTGTTGCCTGTCAGGCTGGTCCGGCGCATCGGTTTCCAGCAGTAACGTCGTTAGCGGTATGTCTCTAACCACCCGCCTGATTTTTTTTGCATTGTCATAGGTCACGGCGGCGCTGATGCTGATAAGAAAACCCAGATCAAGCAGTTGTTTTGCCTGCTCGGTGCTGCCGGAATAGCTGTGTATCATGCCGCGCAGACCGCTGAACTTTTTGATGCAGCGGATTACGACCTCAGTGGCGTTAACAGAATGAATGACCAGCGGTATGCGGAATTTTTCAGCAAGGCCTAACTGTGCCTCAAAGAAATGCAGCTGCTTTTCCCGGTCGGCCTGTTGCGGGCGAAAATCAAGGCCGCATTCACCCAGTGCGACCGGTGTATTTGCCTCTATATAGGCAGCCAGTTCAACCAGGTCCTGTTCGCAGTGCCGGTCCGTCCAGTAGGGGTGCAGGCCATAACAGGCATGCAGCTGGTTGTGACCGGCGCACAGCTTTCTGATCCGCGGCCAGTATTTTTTTTGTGTGCCCGGAATAATAATGTCGCTGATGTTGTTTTTTTCTGCGCGCTGTATTACCTGTTCGCGATCATTATCAAACGATTCAAAATCAAGGTGGCAATGGGCATCAACCAGGTGCAGTTCAGACATTGATCTATTATGCATAAAAAAAGGCCGGTATAGAACCGGCCTTTTTCAGCTTGTCAGGCAGTGCCCGGCTTATTTTTTGCCGGCAATCATCTGGTGGATGATTGGTGTCAGGATCAGTTCCATGGCAAAGCCCATTTTTCCGCCGGGAACAACAATGGTGTTGCGACGTGACATAAATGAGTGTGGAATCATATCCAGCAGATCCGGGAAATCAATGTTGAATTTTTCCGGTTCTCTGAAACGAATGACTATAAAGCTTTCATCCGGTGTCGGAATATCACGCGCAATAAATGGATTGGAAGTATCCACTGTGGCAATACGCTGGAAGTTGATGTCGGTGCGTGAGAACTGCGGGGTGATGTATTTTACATAGTCATGCATGCGGCGCAGGATGGTATCAACAATCACTTCTTCCGAGTAACCGCGTTCGGCATTGTCACGGTGGATTTTCTGAATCCATTCCAGGTTTAC
>JAJRTD010000073.1 GCA_024278435.1 Gammaproteobacteria bacterium
ACCCTGGGTTACACCGATGAGAAAGTTGTTTCAACTGACTTCCGTGGTGTTGGTTTCTCTTCAATCTTTGATGCAGAAGCAGGTATCGCGCTGGATGGTACTTTCGTGAAAGTTGTTTCATGGTATGACAACGAGTACGGTTATACCTGTAATATGATGCGGTTTGTAGAGCACGTAGCAGCTAACTAATCTAAGCGGATCTTTTGTCCGGGAGCGGCGTTGCGGCTCAAATTTAAAATACTCACGTACTATTGTACGCTCCGTTTTTAAATTCGATCCGCGCCTTGCTCGCGAACAAAACCTCTCGCCTAGATGCTCTGGTTGAGTGGCTTGGCGAGTATTGGATTTATGAGGATCAGCCCGATTATTTGTGATCGGGCTGGTGTCTTTATAAAATATCCTGTTTTTATTTGCGTTTTTTGCGTTCGTTTGCGGAGAAATCGTTTTTAGGGTTTTTAGAAGTATTGTTTGTTAAGTAGTCATATTTATTTAACAAACTGTATTTAAGATAAAATTATTCAAATTCATTCTGGAGTGTTCTGATGGCATTTATCAAGCTGACTGATTTAGATTTGGCAGGCAAGCGTGTATTAATTCGCGCTGACCTGAACGTACCGGTTAAAGATGGCAAAGTAACATCTGATGCGCGTATTTCTGCATCGATGCCGACCATTGAGCACTGCATGAAAGCCGGTGCCTCGGTGATGGTTATGTCGCACCGCGGTCGTCCTGAAGAAGGCAAGGTTGATGAAGAAAACTCCATGCAGCCGATTGCTGAAGACATGTCGGCAAAACTGGGCAAAGACGTTCGCCTGGTCAAGGACTACCTGGATAACGCGCCTGCAGTTGCCGCCGGTGAAGTGGTGCTGCTGGAAAACGTGCGCTTTAATGCCGGTGAGAAAAAAGACGATGAAGAACTGGCGAAAAAATACGCTGCCCTGTGTGACATCTTTGTAATGGATGCATTTGGTACTGCGCATCGCGCCCAGGCTTCAACCCACGGCGTCGGCAAGTTTGCGCCGGTTGCCTGTGCCGGCCTGCTGCTGGCCAATGAGCTGGACTGCCTGACCAGGGCACTGGCTGATCCGGCCCGTCCGATGGTTGCCATTGTCGGCGGTTCAAAGGTCTCAACAAAACTGACCGTGCTGGAAGCGCTGTCTGAAAAAGTAGACCAGCTGGTCGTTGGCGGCGGTATTGCCAATACATTCCTGAAAGCCATGGGTTACAACGTTGGTAAGTCTCTATGTGAAGACGACCTGGTTGATACGGCCAAAGCGCTGGTTGAGAAAATGAAAGCACGCGGCGCCAATATTCCGATTGCTACCGACGTGGTCTGTGCCAAGGAATTTGCTGAAGATGCAGAAGCGACATTAAAAGCCGCTGCCGACGTTGCTGATGATGACATGATTTTTGATATTGGCCCCGAGTCTGCAAAAGAACTGGCTGATATTATCAAGCAGGCCGGTACTATTATCTGGAACGGCCCGGTTGGCGTTTTTGAATTTGACCAGTTCGGTGAAGGTACAAAAACTGTTTCCATGGCAATAGCCGAAGCAGACGGTTTCAGCCTGGCAGGTGGTGGCGATACCATTGCGGCTATTCAGAAATATAATATTTACGACAAGGTTTCATATATTTCGACTGCAGGTGGTGCATTCCTTGAGTTCCTTGAAGGTAAAACCCTGCCGGCTGTTGCCATGCTGGAAGAAGCCGCTTCGCGGCAATGAACAACGAAAAATGAAAAGTGAAAAATTAATTCCACGTACAGGTTTTTACTGTACTTTGAATATCCGGTCTATGGCGGGTGACGGGGTTTAAATGCATTTTTCGTTTTTCACTTTTCATTTTTTATTATTAACCGAAGGTTAATCTGTGCGCAGAACTAAAATAGTTGCGACCCTGGGACCGGGTTCGAGTTCATCTGAAGTAATACTGGAGATGATCCGGGCAGGTGTTGATGTATTCCGTTTGAATTTTTCACATGGCTCGCACGAGGAGCAGCGTCACCGTGTTGACCTGATCCGGGTATGTAGTGAAAACACCGGGCGTATCGTCGGTATTCTTGCTGATTTGCAGGGGCCGAAAATACGTACCCACAAGTTTAAAGACGGCCACGTGCAACTGATAAGGGGTGAAACCTTTATCCTCGATGCGGCGCTGGATGAAAACGCAGGTACCCAGGAGCGCGTCGGCATTACCTATAAGGATTTGCCGAAAGACGTGAAAAGCGGTGATGTTCTGCTGCTGGATGATGGTCGCGTTGAGCTGGAAGTTGAAGATGTTGCCGGCGAGGAGATTCGCTGCACGGTGGTCTACACCTGCGAGCTGTCCAATAACAAGGGCATTAACCTGAAAGGTGGTGGCCTGTCGGCACCGGCGCTGACCGACAAGGACAAAAAAGATTTAAAAGCCGCGGTGGCCATGGATGTGGATTACGTGGCCCTGTCATTTGCCCGTACTGCCGGTGATGTGAAGCACTGCCGCGAACTGGTCAGGGCCGAAGGCAGTGATGCCGGCATTGTGACCAAGATCGAGCGTGCCGAGGCCATTGAGAACATCGATGCCATTATTGATGCCTCCGATGTCATTATGGTGGCGCGTGGTGACCTTGGCGTGGAAATGGGTGATGCGGAATTGCCCGCCTTGCAGAAAAGCCTGATTAAAAATGCACGCAGCCGCAATCGCGTGGTGATTACGGCTACGCAGATGATGGAATCGATGATTGACAGCCCGATTCCCACCCGTGCAGAAGTATTTGATGTGGCCAACTCGGTACTCGATGGTACCGACGCGGTGATGCTGTCCGGGGAGACCGCGGTCGGCAAGTATCCGGCAAAAACAGTTGCTGCCATGGGCCGCATCTGCGAGGAAGCCGAGAAACAGCGGGTGGCAATGGTTTCCGACCACCGGGTTGACCTTGTATTTGGTAGGGTTGATGAAGCCATCGCAATGGCTACAATGTACACGGCGAATCACCTGGAGATGAATGTTATTGCCTCCATGACAGAGTCGGGTGCAACCGCGTTATGGATGTCTCGCATCAGTTCGGGTATCCCGATATATGCGCTGACCCCGAGCCTGCGGACATTGAGCCGGGTTACCCTGTATCGCGGCGTTTACCCGGTACGTGTCGAGTTCGACAAGATCGAGCCCAACTATGTGACCCAGGGCGTGGTTGATATTTTGAAGGCTAAAAACATTATTGCCGCCGGTGACCGCATGGTATTGACGCGTGGTGACATGCTGGGTGACAAGGGTGGTGGTAGTAACACCATGAAGATCGTCAGCATTGAATAATGCTGGCCCGCGATAGTTTTTAAAGATTTTTTGTAATTTAGAATTTGTAATATTTATAGAACAGGAGAGCTCCAATGGCTTTAATTTCACTGAGACAGTTACTGGATCATGCCGCTGAAAACAACTACGGTATGCCAGCATTTAATGTAAACAACATGGAACAGGTGCATGCCATCATGCAGGCTGCCGACGAAACCAACAGCCCGGTTATCATGCAGGGTTCTGCCGGTGCGCGTTCCTATGCAGGTGAACCCTTCCTGCGTCACCTGATTTCTGCAGCAATTGAAATGTACCCGCACATTCCTGTTGTAATGCATCAGGATCATGGTTCAGAGCCGGCTGTATGTCTGCGTTCTATCCAGTCCGGTTTTTCATCAGTAATGATGGACTGCTCCCTGGAAGCTGACATGAAAACCCCTTCATCTTTTGAATACAATGTTAACGTGACAAAAGAAGTTGTAAAAATGGCTCACGCCGGCGGCGTTTCTGTTGAAGGCGAGCTGGGTTGCCTGGGTTCACTGGAAACCGGTGAAATGGGTGAGGAAGACGGCCATGGTGCTGAAGGCAAGCTGGACCTGGACATGCTGCTGACATCGGTTGACGAAGCAGCTGACTTTGTTGAGCAGACCAATGTTGACGCACTGGCGATTGCTATCGGTACTTCACACGGTGCTTATAAATTTACCCAGGAGCCAACCGGCGAAATCCTGCGTATTGACCGCATCAAGGAAATCCACGAAAAACTGCCTAACACTCACCTGGTTATGCACGGTTCATCTTCAGTGCCACAGGAATGGCTGAAAATCATCAACTCATACGGTGGTGACATGGGCCAGACATACGGTGTGCCTGTTGAAGAAATCGTCGAAGGCATCAAACACGGTGTTGCTAAAGTAAACATCGATACTGACCTGCGTATGGCTTCAACCGGTTCTATCCGTAAGCACCTGGCTGAAAATCCTGCCAACTTTGATCCACGTAAATTCCTCAAGGAATCTACCAATGCGATGAAAGAGATCTGTAAGGCACGTTATGAAGCTTTCGGCTCTGCCGGTAATGCTTCCAAGATCACTCCGCTTTCTCTTGAGAAAATGATCGACTTCTACAAGTAAGTCAGGTTGCAGGGATGCATTAGAAAAGAGGGGCTTCGGGCCCCTTTTTTTTCAGAATTTTTTAAATAATATTGAAATAAGCAAGAGGTAATAATTATGGCTGAACTGGAAATAGAAGATCAGATCGTTGGTGAAGGTGAAGAAGCTGTACCAGGTCAAACCGTTGAAGTGCATTATACCGGCTGGTTGACCGACGGTACCAAGTTTGATTCAAGCCACGACCGTGAACAGACCTTCAGCTTTAAACTGGGCGCCGGCCAGGTCATTGCCGGCTGGGACCAGGGTGTTGCCGGAATGAAAATCGGTGGTTCACGCAAGCTGACCATTCCGCCGGAGCTGGGTTACGGTGAGCGCGGTGCCGGTGGTGTGATTCCGCCGAATGCGACACTGGTATTCAAGGTTGAATTGATCGGCTTGAGCTGAGTCAGGTTAAAAACTTTTTTGGTCCGCGAAGAACGCGAAAGACGCGAATAAAAAAACCGGGTATCACCTGTCATCCTGAGCGAAGCCGAAGGATGACAGTTTTCTAATAACTGGTTTTATTCGCGTCTTTTGCGTTCTTCGCGGACTGTATACAGCTTTAACGCACAGCCCGGATATGTTCGTTTGCCGGTATGTGTTTTACCAGTGAGTCGATTAGGGTTTCGCAGAGTTGTGCGTTACCGTTCTCGATAAATGGGCTGGTAAATACCGGGCAGCTGAGGCGTTC
>JAJRTD010000074.1 GCA_024278435.1 Gammaproteobacteria bacterium
AACGTATTGCCAGGAATTTTTCCCGGCAGTACAATTTCCCTGTACAGACTTTTTTGTACGGAGGTTTCAGAGGTCCCCAGTGCCAGCCATTCTTTTTGACCTTGACGGTGTTTTATACGAAGGCGACAAGGCCATTGCCGGAGCTGCCGAGGCGGCCAGCTGGTTTATTGAAAACAGCATCCCGCACCTTTTCCTGACCAATACCACATCGAAATCACGGCTGGCACTGGTCGAAAAACTTGCCGCTTTCAATATCCCTGCCGGTGTCGATAATTTTCTCACCCCGCCGGTGGCAGCGATACAGTGGCTGCACACGCAGCAGATAAAAGATATTGCCGTGTTTGTTCCGGCAACAACCCGGGAGGAGTTTGCCGGTTTTAATTTATTCGATAATGAAAATGACCGGGTGGATGCCGTGATTGTCGGTGACCTGGGTACGCAGTGGGATTTCCAGATAATGAATACCGTGTTTCGCCTGCTGATCAACAACCCGCAGGCAACACTGATCGCCCTGGGCATGACCCGTTACTGGCGGGCAGAAAACGGGCTGCAGCTGGATGTCGGCCCGATGATAAAAGCCTTTGAATATGCCAGCGATAGAAAGGCGCTGGTAACCGGCAAGCCGGCACTGGCGTTTTACCGGTCTGCAGTCAGCCTGCTGGGGGCAGAAAAAAACATTGTGATGATTGGTGATGATATACGCGGCGATATCGAGGCCGCTCAAAATGCCGGCATGACAGCCATCCTGGTTCGCAGCGGCAAGTTTTCTGAAACCGATCTTGAACTGGGGATAAAACCGGATACGGTACTTGATTCGGTGGCGGATTTGCCGGCATGGTGGCAGCAGAATTTTGGCCATATATAATGCAAAGGGTGTTTATGCTGTCATTCTGAGCCTTAGCTAAGAATCCTGTACCCCGTAAGTTTTGAATGCTCCAGTGGCAAAAGATTGCTCGCTATTGCCCGCAATGCCATAAAGCTGATCCGTATTTATCTGTGGAAAAATGATTTTCGTCCTTTGCGTTATTTATCACCAAACGCTTTTACACGATCCAGCCGGATCCACAGGGGCTTTTCATTATCCGGCTCTGTTACCAGCAGGTATTCCGCCCCGTCTTTTATCCGGATATCAACAGGCAGAGCCATGCCCTGGTGCTTCCCCCCTGCTCATCCCGCCATTCAAGCGACAGATTTTTTTGTGCATAATGACTATTTCATATCACTGTTGTCCCGTTAACTCGGCACGGTCATATACAACCGGGTATGGGGCTGATATAAAAACAGTTAACGGGACAGCAGTGATTTCATATTCATCATACAGTGCACAGGCAATTGGGCGGTATGATTTATCCACTAGTCACCTCGAATTTATTATTGCTTGCATATCAAATCCGCTGAACCTGCACGCTATTCGTCAGCAGAAAGGTCACACTATCACCACGCATCTCTTTCAGCCAGCGAAGAAATGCTTGATTTTTAACCACCCGCCCTTATATTGTTTATAACACAAGTTATTCGTATTGAGGAGGTTCTCATGCACCAGGTTCGTCAACCCGCTGTGGCAGGTGCCTTCTATCATGGTCAGAAAAATATATTGGCAAATGATGTAAGCACCCTGTTACAGAATACCGGCATCAGCCCCGGTGAAGCACATCTTTTACCCAAGGCCATTATTGTTCCACACGCCGGTTATATCTATTCCGGCCCGGTAGCAGCGGCGGCCTATGCCCGGCTGGCCGCTGAACACGACAGTATCCGCCGTGTGATTCTGCTGGGTCCGGTTCACCGGGTACCGGTTCGCGGCCTGGCTTTGCCCGGCGTGGATTCATTTGCCACCCCGCTGGGTGAAATTGAAATTGACCAGCAAGCCGCTGCAGCCATTGAAAACCTGCCACAGGTCGTGGTCAGCCCGGCAGCCCATGAGCAGGAACATTCACTGGAAGTGCAACTGCCCTTCCTGCAGTCCGTACTGGATGACTTCACCCTGCTGCCATTAGCGGTCGGTGATGCAACGCCGGCGGAAGTTGCCGAAGTACTGGATGCCCTGTGGGGCGGACCGGAAACCCTGATCGTTGTCAGTTCCGACCTCTCCCATTTTCTACCGTACCAGACCGCACAGGTGGTTGATGCACAAACCGTAAAAACCATTCTTGAAATGCAGGGTACCTTGAGCCACGAACAGGCCTGCGGCGGCACACCGGTAAACGGTTTACTGCTGGCAGCAAAACGCCACCATTTACAGCCGCATTTACTCGAGCTGTGTAATTCCGGTGATACTGCCGGAGACAAGGATCGGGTGGTCGGTTATGCCGCATTTGCCTTTACCGAGAACGGATTATGACCGATAACAAGGGACAGATATTACTGGCCATTGCCCGTGCATCCATTGCCGAGGCCCTGGGTATGACTTACCCGGCAGCGGAGAATGCACCCTGGCTGCAGAAAAAAGCAGCCTGCTTTGTCACCCTGACCCGGCATGGCCAGTTACGCGGCTGTATGGGCACGCTGGAAGCACACCGCTCACTGCTGCAGGATGTCAAACACAATGCCCGGGCCGCAGCCTTCCAGGACCCGCGCTTCCCGGCGCTGACCGCCGATGAACTGGAGACAACAGAGATTGAAGTCTCCCTGCTTTCAGCCATGCAACCACTGCAATTTTCCAGTGAGCAGCAGGCACTGGCCCAGCTTAGACCCGGCATTGATGGCGTGGTATTCGAGGCGGGTGCCTATCGCAGCACGTTCCTGCCCCAGGTCTGGGAACAGCTGCCGATCCCCCGGGATTTTATGGCCCACTTAAAACAGAAAGCCGGACTGCCGGCTGATTACTGGAGCGACGAAGTCAAACTCTATCGCTACAGCGTAACAAAATGGAAAGAAAGCGATTTCGAGGCGCAGACATCATGACTGAAAATTCACACTACCCGGCACGCTACTGGCATATTATCGACGATGGCCGTATACAGTGCGACCTGTGTCCGC
>JAJRTD010000075.1 GCA_024278435.1 Gammaproteobacteria bacterium
CGCAGCCATTGCGCGGCATCGGTGACCATGTTCACCGGGCATACCCAGGAACAATAACTGCGACCGCCAACCAGAAAATAAAAGACGGCAACAATGACGGCGCCCAGGATGGCGGCGGTTTCCGGCAGGTGGCCGGCTGCCAGGCTTTGCAGTAATACGTAGGGATCGGTCAGTGGCAGCACGCCAAGCGTCAGGCTGGAATTTAAATTGCCGGTAACGATCCAGATGCCAAACCAGGGGCCGAGTAAAAACAGCAGTAAAACCGACAGCTGGCTGCCACGCCTTGCCAGCAACCACTTGTTGGCCAGTAGCCGGCCTTTGTATTGAACGGCTTCGGCGCCGGGATGAAGTGAACGTTTCATTGTTCATCCCCCGTGCTGCCGGTTTTGCTGTTAAACGAACTATTGTTCAGGGTGTCCAGCGGGTTGCCGCCAAAAGGGCTGTCGCTGGCCGGGTCATCAAAGATCAGTCCCTTGCCCTCGTAATCATAACGCTGTCCCTGTGGCAGGTTGTAGCGGTGCTGCACGTCGGGTGTTACCAGGCTTTCACCGGCTTTGTTTTTTTCCTTCCATCCCCAGCGGTAATGGTGGCCCAGTTCGCCTTTCGCCAGGTCATAGGGCATGACGCGGATGGCCGTGGTTTCCAGTACACAGGCATGTTCGCACTTGCCGCAACCGGTGCAGTGATCGGAATGCACGGTAGGAATAAACAGGGCATGTTTGCCGCTGCGGGCATTGTGTTTCATTTCCAGGGTGATGGCCTTGTCGATTACCGGGCAGACGCGGTAGCAGACATCACAACGCAGGCCCTGAAAATTCAGGCAGTTCTCCTCGTCGATCAGTACCGCCAGTCCCATGCGTGAGTCATCGATATCCTGCAGCTGGTGATCCAGCGCGCCACTGGGGCAGGCCTTGACGCAGGGAATGTCCTCGCACATTTCGCAGGGTACATCCCGTGCCGTGAAATAGGGCGTTCCGGTGGCGACATTGTCACCCAGCTCGGCCAGCTTCAGTGTGTCATAAGGGCAGTCGCGTACACACAGGCCGCAGCGAATGCAGGCGCCGAGGAAGTCTTTCTCATCCAGGGCGCCGGGCGGACGAATGGCCGAGGCCGGCAGCGAAACCGACTGGCGTGAATACAGGCCGGTACCCAGGGCAAGCAACGAGGCAGCACCGGCTGCCCGGGCGGAATCCAGCAGGAATTTCCGCCGGCTGCCCGATGTCAGTTTGCGCTGTGTTGAGTCGGTATTCATCTTGCTATGCCAGTGTTTCAACCGCTGCTTCAGGCCTTAACAACCCTGACAGCACACTTCTTGTAGTCCGTTTCCTTGGATAGCGGATCGGTGGCGTCCAGTGTGACCTTGTTGATCAGGCGGCTGGCATCAAACCAGGGTACAAAGATCAGGCCCCGGGGTGGCTTGTTACGGCCACGGGTTTCGATGCGGGCGTTGATTTCACCCCGGCGGCTCTGGATTTTTGCCGCCAGTCCGCGGCGCAGGCCACGTTCCCTGGCATCATCCGGGTGCATGAAAATGACGGCGTCAGGGAACGCACGGTACAGTTCCGGTACCCGTCGTGTCATGGAGCCGGAGTGCCAGTGTTCCAGTACACGGCCGGTACATAACCATAAATCGAACTCGTCATCCGGGCTCTCCGCTGCCGGTTCATAAGGTGCGGTGATGATATTGGCCCGGCCGTCTTTGCGTCCGTAGAAGCGGATGTCTTCACCGGCTTTAACATAGGGGTCATAACCTTCGCGGTAGCGCCACAGGGTTTCCTTGCCGTTGATGACCTGCCAGCGCAGTCCACGGGCCTTGTGGTAGACATCATAGGGTGCCTGCTCGTGGCCTTTTTTCGGACCTTCCTGCTGGAAACGGCGGTATTCTTCAAACAGGCCTTTCTGTACATAAAAGCCGAAATCATCCATTTCGTTGTTATGGTACTTGTTGCCTTCACTGTCGGTAACAGTGATCTTTTTGAACTTATCAACCTGGCCGTTGGCATATAAAATGTCATACAGGGTTTTGCCTTTGTATTCCGGCTTTTTGGCAATCAGCTCATCCGGCCAGACGTCTTCCACCTTAAAGCGCTTGGAGAATTCAATCACCTGCCACAGGTCGGATTTGGCTTCGCCCGGGGCATTAACCTGCTGGCGCCAGAACTGGGTGCGGCGTTCGGCATTACCGTAGGCACCTTCTTTTTCGGTCCACATGGCGGTGGGCAGAATCAGGTCGGCTGCCATGGCGGTAACCGTCGGGTAGGGGTCAGACACCACGATAAAGTTGTCCGGGTTGCGGTAGCCGGGCAGGGTTTCCTCGTTGAGGTTAGCCGCTGCCTGCATATTGTTATTACATTGCACCCAGTAGGCGTTGAGCTTGCCGTCTTTTAACATGCGGTTCTGCAGCACGGCGTGATAACCCGGTTTACCGGGAATGGTGCCTTCGGGTAGTTTCCAGATTTTTTCCGCCAGGTCACGATGGGATTTTTTCTTGACCACGTAGTCAGCCGGCAGACGGTGGGAGAAGGTACCGACTTCACGCGCGGTGCCACAGGCAGAAGGCTGGCCGGTCAGCGAGAACGGGCCGTTGCCGGGTTCAGAGATTTTGCCGGTGAGCAGGTGTACGTTATACATCAGGCCGTTAGCCCAGACGCCGCGGGTGTGCTGGTTAAAGCCCATGGTCCAGAAAGAAGTGATCTTCTTGTCCGGATCGGCATAGAGTTTGGCCAGGCGTAACAGTTTGTCTTCCGGTACGCCGGACAGCTTGGAGGTATATTCCAGGGTGTAGGGTTCCAGCGATTTTGCGTATTCCTCGAAGGAGATCTTGCTCAGCTTGCCGCCCTTGCCGGTTTTCTTTTTCTCCAGCGGATTTTCAGGACGTAAACCGTAACCGATGTCGGTCGGGGTTTTGTTGAAGTTGACGTGTTTGCCGATAAAGTCCTTGCTGTAGGCCTTGTTCTGCACGATGTAGTTGGCAATATAGTTCAGGATGGCCAGGTCGGTTTGCGGGGTGAAGATCATGTTGTTATCACCCAGGTCGAAACAACGGTGTTCGAAGGTGGACAACACGTGGACTTCACAGCCATCTTTGGTCAGCCGGGTGTCGGTTAAACGTGACCATAAAATGGGATGCATTTCCGCCATGTTTGAGCCCCACAGAACAAAGGCATCGGCATGCTCCAGGTCGTCGTAACAGCCCATGGGTTCATCGGCGCCGAAGGCACGGATAAATCCGCCCACCGCGGAGGCCATACAGTGACGTGCATTGGGATCAATATTGTTGGAGCGGAAACCGGCCTTGTACAACTTGGAAGCGGCGTAACCTTCCCACACGGTCCACTGGCCGGAGCCGAACATGCCCACGGTGGAAACGATTTTTTCCGGTGGCTTGCCCTTGTTGACTTCTTTGTCGTGTTTCAGGGCGGCCTTGAATTTTTCTTCCATGACATCAAAGGCCTGGTCCCAGCTTACCGGGGTGAACTCGCCTTCCTTGTCATACTTGCCATCGGTCATACGCAACAGCGGCTGGGTAAGACGGTCTTTGCCGTACATGATCTTGGAAAGGAAGTAACCTTTAATACAGTTCAGTCCACGGTTTACCGGTGCGTCGGGATCACCCTGGGTGGCAACGATGCGGCCGTTCTTGGTACCAACCAGTACACTGCAGCCGGTGCCGCAGAAGCGGCAGGGCGCCTTGTCCCAGCGGATATCATCTTTGGTTTTTGCCAAGGCTTCTTTAACACCGGGGATGGTGATGCCGGCGGCGGTTGCGGTTGCTGCAATGGCATTGGTTTTAATGAAATCTCTTCGTGTTAGTTTCATTACTCGGCCTCCTGTTGACCTTTAACTATATTCTTTAAGTATGTTTTGTAACTATATGTTTTTAATCATCAAACTGATGGTAAATCATGGCGGCTGACAATACGCCCGGTACGTCCTGTATCTGCACCAGGGTATCCGAAACCTTGTTGGCATTTTCCTGCTCGACGGTTATGACAATACGGCCATCATCGTTATTGCCGTGGACTTCAACACCGTCCATGCTGGCAAGAACCTTTTCAATTGAGACCAGGTTTTCCGGATAGGCTTTGACCAGTACACCGCTTATATTCATTGTTTCACCTTTGTTCATATTGGTTGTTCGTACAGTTGGCTACTGCCGTATGTCGACAGCGCTGCTCGGGCAGACGGCGACACAGGCGCCGCAACCGGTGCAGTTATCAGCGTTAAATAACGGGATTGAAATGCCACCCGGTCGTGGCGGCATGGTAATCGCCCGTGCTTCACAGGGGTCATAACAGCTGCGGCATTCCACGCCCTGGTAGCTAAGGCATTTGTTTTCATCAATGCAGGCCTTGATCGACCAGGCGTCAACCTGTGGTTTCTTAAGCAGGGCGCGGGGCTGGCAGGCGTCGACGCATTGTTCACAAAAAATGCATTCACCGGCAGAGAAATCGACTACCGGGAAGCAGGCCCGTGCCGGTTTGATAATATTTTCAGGGCATGCAGATACACAGTCACCACAGTTTGTGCAGATCTCGGTAAACAGGTTTTCATCGATCGCCCATGGCGGACGCAACGGTGTTTCCTTGCCCCTGAAATCACCCCGAAGAAATTGCATTCTGCTGACTTGCGTATTCATTCAATATTACTGATGCCTTAAGATTATATTAAGCATGATATATATATCGAAGCGGGATATATATGATTTATATCAAGTCTATGTAAATCAAAATAAGTATTTCTATATGAAGTAATATAGAGCCGGTTTAGGACTCGCTCAATTAGAACGTAGACTCTGTCCAGCTGTCAAGGGCTTGCTGTTGCGTACACCAGGTAGCGCAGGGAGCCGCCACTGCTGACAGCATTAAACGGGTAGCAGGTCACCAGAATCAGCGTTTGCCTGTCGTTATCGACGGGCAGGGCGAAGTTCTTACTGTCGACAATCTGCAAATCATCAACCCGGTACTGAACGGTATTATCAGCCGTTTGCAGATAAATGGAATCGTTTTTTTTCAATTCTTTCAAAAACTTGAAGTGAGTATCTCGATGGGCACTGAGCATTGTGGTGCCGCCGCTGTTAGGCGCTGCAGCAGCAAAAGAATATCCCGGGCCGAAGGCCAGGCTGCTGCCGTCGTCACCGGCCAGTACAATCTGTTCTATGCCTTTCGAGGGTATCAGCAGCCGGGCGACCGGCCAGGTATCGGCCCAGGGCCAGGGCCGGTGCATGGTTTTGTCGTTGAGGGTCTGTTGCCAGGAATAATCAAGCAGCTGCTGGGCAACGATGGCTTTCCCCTGTATCCAGCCGGCACTTGCCAGCTGCCACAGGCTGGTGCCGAACAGCAGGATGATGGTGAGTGTCAGCAGTTTACGGGCATGTTGTCTGATCCGGTTTAGCATAATGGTCCTCCGTACGTTAGTGCTGTATCGGGTAATGAATTGCGCTCCTACGTGGGGAGTGATGCAGGGAATCTTTTACGCCACCGGTACAGTATGAGGCCGGAAAAAAGCAGCAATAATCCCAGCCGTAAATTGAATCCGGAAGCCGTTGCCGTCTGTGCCAGCATGACTTTTGCAGCCTGTGCCTGTTTCCAGCCATGGGGCAGGTTGTTAGACATGCGTTGCTGATACAGCAGGCCTTTAATATTGACCGGGGTGATATCAACCGCCACCAGGCTGGTAAAACGGCTGACCAGGTGGTGTTCGAGCGCAGTTGCAATCACCGCCTGCCTGACGGCATCACGCTGCTGCTCGTTGCTGGTTTCATGGTACAGGCTCATCAGCGAGTCCAGCTTTTCGCCGGCCCAGGCAACGCGGATACCGCTATGTTCCGTAGTGTCCGTTGCCAGCTGTGTCTGCCACTCGCTATTGCCGTAGTCGCCGCTAATATTCAGTGGCTGTTGCAAAAGCGGGCCTTTAATTAACACGGTGGCGGTTTCACCGGCGTACAGGTCGGGAACAATATTGGGAAAGACCTGGTAGCGGTTGCGGTCGATATCAATGCTGATATTGGTCAGGGCCG
>JAJRTD010000076.1 GCA_024278435.1 Gammaproteobacteria bacterium
CCATTGAGAGATATTATGCTTGCTGATAAGGAAACTGCTGCCAAACCCAGCTCTTTTGACTATGAAGACCTGTTAGCCTGCAGCCGGGGTGAATTATTCGGCCCCGGTAACGCCCAGTTACCAGCACCGAATATGCTGATGATGGACCGTATCTCACTTATCTCTGACAACGGTGGCGCCTACAACAAGGGGGAGATCAAGGCGGAACTTGATATCAAACCTGACTTATGGTTTTTCGACTGCCACTTTATTAATGATCCGGTAATGCCGGGCTGCCTGGGGCTGGACGCCATGTGGCAACTGGTCGGCTTTTATCTTGGCTGGTCAGGGCACCCCGGTCGCGGTCGCGCACTCGGTGTCGGCGAAGTCAAATTTACCGGCCAGGTTCTGCCTACCGGCAAGCTGGTAAAATACCAGATTGATATTAAACGCATTATTGCCCGCGGTCTGGTGATGGGTATTGCCGATGCAAGCCTGTCTATTGATGATCGCGAAATTTACACAGCAAAAAATTTACGTGTTGGTTTATTTACGTCTACTGAAGATTTTTAAGGTGTTGCGATGAAACGAGTTGTTATTTCCGGCATTGGAATCGTTTCCTGTCTTGGTAACGATAAACAGACTGTACTGGACTCCCTGCAGCAGGGTCGTTCCGGTATAAAGTTTAAACAGGAATATGCGGATGTCGGCATGCGCAGTCAGGTTGCCGGCAGCGTGGACATTAACATTGATGATTTTATCGACCGCAAGGTAAAACGTTTTATGGGTGATGCTGCAGCATTCTCCTACATCGCCATGCAACAGGCTATTACTGATTCGAAACTTGATGATGACCTGGTTTCAAATATCCGCACCGGTATCATCATGGGCTCCGGCGGCGCATCCTCCGCCAACCAGGTTGCCGCAGCAGATATCCTGCGTGAAAAAGGCATTCGCCGGGTCGGCCCCTACATGGTACCACGTACCATGGCCAGCACGGTATCCGCCTGCCTGGCGACCCCGTTTCATATCAAGGGCGTTAACTACTCTATCAGCTCTGCCTGCGCCACTAGTACACACTGCATCGGCAACGCCTACGAACTGATTCAGATAGGCAAGCAGGACATTATCTTTGCCGGTGGTGGTGAGGAAGAACACTGGACCCTCAGCATGTTATTTGATGCCATGGGCGCGCTATCAAGCAATTACAACGAAACTCCGGAAAAAGCCTCCCGCACCTATGATGCTGACCGTGACGGTTTTGTTATTGCCGGTGGCGGCGCCTGCGTCGTGGTCGAAGAACTCGAACATGCACTTAAACGCGGTGCACCGATATACGCTGAAATCGTCGGTTACGGTGCCACTTCCGATGGTGTCGACATGGTCGCACCTTCCGGCGAGGGCGCTATCCGCTGCATGCAGATGGCAACACAGGATGTTGACGGCGACCTGGACTACATCAATACCCATGGCACCAGCACCCCGGTTGGCGACACCAAAGAACTGTACGCCATCAGGGAAACCTTTGGCGATAAAATCCCCCCGATCAGCTCCAGCAAATCACTGGCTGGCCACTCCCTCGGTGCCTCCGGTGCCCAGGAAGCCATCTATACCATGCTGATGATGCAGAACAACTTTATCCAGGCGTCTGCCAATATAGAAACCATGGATGAAAATGCAGCAGGAATACCCATCGTTACCGAACGCATGGACGATGTCGACATTAACCTTGCCATGTCGAACAACTTCGGTTTTGGCGGCACCAATGCATGCCTGGTAATGAAAAAATATAACGGCTAATTAGTCACTTAGCTGCACTTTAACAATCTGCTGCTACACTTATGAGTAACGCAAAATAACCAAAGAACCAATGGCATACTCATGAACCGACTATTTACCGACAAGGGACCCGAATTTTCCATACTTACCGTCCTGCTGCTAGCCGTTTTTTCGACCCCGGCTGTTGCCAACCGCCCAGCCATGGAAGAGCGCAGCGCTACCGGCAGTGCCGGTGAAATGCCCGCGGCCGAAGAGAACATCCCTGAATCACCGTCATCTGTTGAGATCATGATGCAGCAGCAAACCCGGCAAAGCGGTGATATTGTACAGCTTCCGGCAAAAGAAATGCAGCCGGGCGAAACCCTGAAAATCAAGCTGCTCGACTTTCCCCGTCGCGGCATGAGCATGCAGCAGGTACAACAGGAATTCGGCCAGCCTATGGCCGCTTCAGAGGCGGTCGGCAAACCGCCGATAACCAGCTGGACCTACCCTGACCGCATAGTGTATTTCGAATATTCAACCGTATTACACGTGGTCGCCCGTTAACTGAAAGCTATCTGAAAATTCTGATATTTGTCTGCCGGTTTCAACACTGATTTAGTAAACAGCCCGCTGCAACAATTGCACGACCCGCTGCTTGATAAAGCAGGCATACAGCTCCATGTAAAACGCGACGACCTGATCCACCCGCTGTTTGGCGGCAATAAGTGGCGCAAGCTGAAATACAACCTTGTCGCTGCCCGTGATAAAAATTTCAACACCCTGTTAACATTTGGTGGCGCCTGGTCCAACCATATCCATGCCACCGCCGCCGCCGGCAGACATTTCGGTTTTAAAACCATTGGCCTGATACGCGGCGAGCCGCATTCACCGCTGAACAGCACCCTGAGCTTTGCCGAAGAAATGGTATGGAGCTGCATTACCTGGACCGGAAGTCCTACCGCCAGAAACATGAGCCGGATTTTATTGCCGCCATCAGAAATAAATTCGGCCCTGTTTACATCCTGCCCGAGGGTGGCAGCAACAGACTCGCCATACAGGGTTGCGAGGAAATCGTGACTGAAATAAAACAGCCTTTTGATATTATCTGCTGTGCCAGCGGCACCGGTGCCACCCTGGCCGGTATAGTTTCAGCCATCAACGCCGGGCCGGCAGCGGCAGAAAAAACAGCCATTGGCTTTTCCGCCCTGAAAGGCGGCGATTTCCTCGTTGACGAAGTCAGAAGCTTTCTGCCGGACAAAATCATCCTCAGTAACTGGCATATTGAAAGCCGTTATCATTTCGGCGGTTACGCTAAGCTGAACGATGAGCTGGTCGGTTTTATGAAGTCCTTTTATGCACAGCACAATATCGAACTGGATGCCGTATACACCGGAAAAATGTTTTACGGCCTGTATCAGCTGATTGCATCCGGCGCCTTCCCTGCCGGCAGCCGTATTATCGCGGTGCACAGTGGCGGCCTGCAGGGTAACCGCGGTTTTAATCTATAGCATAATAACCGACAACGCAGGTGCGGAAAACTTTTTCACGCTAGCCTCGTAGGTCTTCTACATAGATGTAGATGGTAGGGCAACGCAGGAGCAGTTGCCGAGTGAAACATACGGACAGGCTGAATAATTTATTCACACAACGGTGCCAGAATATGCGTTCGTCGTGCGAATAGATTCACACTTACAGGGTTAGTCGATAACAGCACTCGCGTTATTTGCAGACAGAAAATATTTACGATAGAGTTAAAAGCCACATGCAGACACAATGCCCACATTGCTCAACCCAGTTCAGAGTCACTGAAACCCAGCTCAATACCGCTGACGGCATGGTTCGCTGCGGCGTATGCAATGAAGTTTTCAACGCTTACTCAGTTTCAGAGCGGGACACAATGCAGGACTCTCTGATCAGCGTTGACGATACCCCGGACACTGACAGCACAGAGGGTCCATCCTCTTTTTACCCGGAAGAATCACCGGCCGCCGACACGGAACAAACAATTTCAGCCGAAGTACCCGCGCCTGAAACAGAAACCGTTGACTTCAACGAAATACCGGCAACCGATGCATCGAGAAAAGATGCCTTTGATTTTTTTGATGAAGACATTAACGAATCACTGCCCCATGTGGTGCCGGACCAGTTCCGCGGCGCCTATGACAGCCCGCCGCATTCGGTTATCTCAACCGTTTTATGGAGCCTTGGCATCCTGCTGCTGATCGCCAGCCTGTTCATTGAATACGCCTGGTTTAACCGCAACGAGTTAAGCCGGATACCGGAGGTGGCAGAACTGATTGAACAGTATTGCCAGCAGTCGGACTGCGGCAGACTGGCTATGCGTGACAGCTCAAAAATCGAACTGCTGACGCGAAATGTATATAGTCACCCTGATAAAAAAGACGCACTGATGGTAAACCTCACCCTGAGAAACAATGCCGCATTCCCCCAGCCCTACCCGGTTATGCAGGTTGATTTTTCTGACGTACGGGGCGGCACCGTTGCTGCCAG
>JAJRTD010000077.1 GCA_024278435.1 Gammaproteobacteria bacterium
CAAAGGCTTTTACTTCACCGCCCTGCGCTTCTGCCATTACTTTGGTCAGCGCCGCTGTCAGTGTGGTTTTACCATGGTCTACGTGACCAATCGTGCCTACGTTTACATGCGGCTTGGTTCTTTCAAACTTTTCCTTAGACACTGTTATTACCTCTTTTCTTTATCTTTTACGTTTATGAAATATGTATAAATTCCGGCCTAAAACCTGCGCTTTAAACCCTTGTACAACCTGTTACTGCTACATTCCGGTTTTGCGGGAAATGACCGCATCAATTACTGTTTTCGGCGCTTCCGCATATTTCTCAAATTCCATTGAGTATGTCGCTCTACCCTGCGTTGCGGAGCGCAGTGATGTCGAATAACCGAACATCTCGGACAGTGGCACTTCTGCGTGGATAACCTTGCCTGCCGGAGTATCATCCATGCCACCGACTATGCCACGGCGCCGGTTCAGGTCGCCCATGACGTCGCCCATGTATTCTTCCGGTGTAACCACTTCAACTTTCATCACTGGCTCAAGAATGGTGGGATCCGCTTCCAGCGCCCCCTGCCTGAAACACATGGAACCGGCAATCTTGAATGCCATCTCACTCGAATCCACATCATGGTACGAGCCGTCGTACAGGCTTACTCTTACATCTTCTATCGGATAACCGGCCAGTACGCCACTGCGCATCTGCTCCTGCACACCTTTATCAACGGCCGGTATAAACTCTTTGGGAACCGCGCCACCGACAATCTCGTTAACAAATTCATAACCCGAACCCGGTTTACGCGGCTCGATGCGCAGAAAAACATGGCCATACTGACCACTACCGCCTGACTGCCTGGCAAACTTGGCCTCGTGCTCAACCGTTTTGCGTATCGCTTCACGGTAGGCAACCTGCGGATTACCGATATTGGCATCGACGCCAAATTCGCGCTGCATGCGATCAATAATGATCTCCAGGTGCAGCTCACCCATGCCGGAAATAATTGTCTGCCCGGACTCCTCGTCGGTATGCACCCGAAACGAAGGATCCTCATGTGCCAGCTTGCCCAGGGCAACCGACATCTTTTCCTGATCCGCCTTGGTTTTCGGCTCCACGGCGACCGAAATTACCGGGTCAGGAAAGTCCATTTTTTCCAGCGTAATAATTGCTTTCGGGTCACACAGGGTATCACCGGTGGTAACACCTTTAAGCCCGATGGCAGCAGCAATATCACCGGCATACACCTCGGAAATCTCTTCCCGGCTATTGGCATGCATCTGTACGATACGACCAACCCGCTCCTTTTTACCTTTAACCGGGTTATATACCATATCGCCCGACTTCAGAACCCCGGAATAAACCCGGAAAAAGGTCAGATTACCAACAAACGGATCTGTCGCAATCTTGAAACCCAGCGCCGCAAACGGTGCTTTATCATCAGCCGGGCGCTCCGCGATACTGTCATCTTCAAGATGGCCGGTAATCGCAGGCACGTCGAGTGGAGACGGCATGTACTCGATAAATGCATCCAGTATCGCCTGCATACCCTTGTTCTTGAATGCACTGCCACAGAAAGCCGGCACAATCTCATTAGCCAGCGTGCGCAGACGAATACCGGCCTTAATATCTTCAACACCCAGATCGCCACTCTCCAGGTACTTGTCCATCAGCTCTTCACTGGCCTCAGCGGCAGCCTCAACCAGAAGCTCACGCTTTTCGACACACAGATCGACAAGCTCCGCCGGAATGTCGGACTCGATAAACTCCGAACCCATGTTCTCCTCTTTCCAGCGAATTGCCTTCATTTTCACGAGGTCAACCACCCCTTCAAAATGCTCTTCTGCGCCGATCGCAACCTGCATCGCTACCGGGGTAGCGCCCAGGCGGTCTTTTATCTGGGCCACCACACGCAAAAAATCCGCGCCCGCACGATCCATCTTGTTGATGAATGCCATGCGTGGCACGTGATACTTGTTAGCCTGCCGCCACACCGTTTCGGACTGCGGCTCCACACCACCGACCGCACAGAACACAGCACAGGCTCCATCCAGTACACGCAAGGAGCGCTCCACTTCAATAGTGAAATCCACGTGCCCGGGTGTATCAATTATGTTTATACGGTGCTGTTCATACCCGGCGTCAATCCCTTTCCAGAAACAGGTGGTTGCAGCAGAAGTAATAGTAATCCCACGCTCCTGCTCCTGCTCCATCCAGTCCATGGTCGCCGCACCGTCATGCACCTCGCCAATTTTGTGAGATATACCTGTATAAAACAGGATGCGCTCAGTCGTCGTCGCTTTGCCCGCATCAATATGCGCCATAATGCCAATATTACGATAGCGCTTGATCGGCGTCGTACGAGCCATAGTCTTTATCTACTGGTGGTTCAGGCTACCAGCGGAAATGCGCGAACGCCTTGTTCGCTTCAGCCATACGATGTGTGTCTTCACGTTTCTTAACAGCATTGCCACGGTTTTCAGCCGCATCCATCAGCTCACCGGCCAGTTTCAGCTGCATGGATTTTTCACCGCGGTTACGTGCAGCATCAATCAACCAGCGCATGGCCAGTGTTGTACGGCGACTGCTACGAACCTCGACAGGCACCTGGTAGGTTGCGCCACCGACACGACGGGATTTAACCTCGACCATCGGGCTGACATTTTCTAATGCTTTATCAAGAACATCCATTGGCTCGCCAGAGGCTTTTTCACCAATACGATCCAGTGCGTTATACATGATGGTTTCAGCAACGGATTTTTTACCGCTCCTCATGATCATGTTGACGAATTTAGTGATCTGAGTGCTGCCGAACTTGTGATCGGGCAGTACTTCTCTCTTGGGGACTTCTCTTCTTCTTGGCATTAGTTTTCTCTAAAAATTCGTTGTATCGGTTATTCAGGCCAGCATATGGCCGTCAATTAAGACTTGGGCCGCTTGGTGCCGTACTTGGAACGACCCTGGCGACGTGACTCAACACCCTGGGTATCCAGGCTACCGCGTACAACATGGTAGCGCACACCGGGTAAATCCTTAACACGACCACCGCGGATCAGTACCACGCTATGCTCCTGAAGGTTATGACCCTCACCACCGATGTAACTGGTCACTTCAAAGCTGTTGGTTAAACGTACACGGGCAACTTTACGCATTGCCGAGTTCGGCTTTTTCGGTGTTGTTGTATATACACGTGTACATACACCACGTTTTTGCGGGCACGCTTCCAGCGCGGGCACGTTGCTTTTAACAACCTTGCTACGGCGTGGTTTACGTACTAACTGGTTGATTGTTGTCATCTATCTATAACTCCAAAAACCCGCTTGTTACGGGCGTCTGAGGATAATTCCTGCAGGCAAAATAAATAACAGGCCCCTGGGATTTACCTGGGGGGCCTGTCAAAAGAGGCGCAATTCTATGCCCACTTCCGCCAACTGTCAAGCGGATAAGGCAAGTCTCGCGCGGTTTTCGGCTGTTTTACCGGTAGACAGAATCTACCGGTAAAATGCCCATTCAAAAAACGACCGTGCAAAAAGCGGCCGGCTAACAGCCAGCTGACTTATGCGTCCTGCTCCGGCTGCTCGGTTTCTGCTGCATCAGCCGCATCAATAATTTCTGCCGGCATCTCAGCATCATCCAGATTATCCGTTTCGACATCCGCAATGGCCGCTTTGGCTTCTTCTTCACTGATAAATGCCGCTTCGATATCGGCGGTACGCTGACGCGCGCGGTCTTCGTGGTAGGCCAGACCGGTACCCGCGGGTATCAGGCGTCCGACAATCACGTTTTCCTTGAGGCCGCGCAGCGGATCACTGCTGCCGCGAACCGATGCTTCGGTCAGTACGCGGGTTGTTTCCTGGAATGAAGCCGCTGAAATAAAGGACTCGGTTACCAGCGAACCCTTGGTAATACCCAGCAGAATCGGCTCAAAGATAGCCGGCTCCTTGCCTTCTTCTTTCAGTTTTTCACATTCATCGATAACCCGGGTGCGCTCAACGATTTCACCTTTCAGGTAGTTTGAGTCACCACCTTCAATAATTTCGCATTTACGCAGCATCTGGCGAATAATCACTTCGATATGCTTGTCGTTAATTTTCACACCCTGCAGGCGGTAAACGTCCTGAATTTCATTCACCAGGTATTCAGCCAGGTCTTCAGCTCCCAGCAGACGCAGGATATCGTGCGCGCTGCGCTCACCGTCAGCAATTACCTCGCCCTGCTCAACACGCTCACCCTCGAACACGTTAATGTGGCGCCATTTTGGAATCAGGCTTTCAACCGCTTCACCGCTGTCTTTGGTGATAACCAGGCGCTGTTTGCCCTTGGTTTCCTTGCCGAAGCTGACCACGCCGGAAGCTTCCGCCATAATGGCCGGCTCTTTCGGTTTACGGGCTTCGAACAGGTCGGCCACACGTGGCAGACCACCGGTAATATCTCGGGTTTTACTGGATTCCTGCGGAATACGCGCAATAACATCACCAACCGATACACTGTTGCCGTCTTCGATATTAATAATCGCACCGGACGGCAGGAAGTAACGTGCAGGCTGCTCGGTACCGGCAATATTCAGGTCATTACCCTTGTCGTCCACCAGGGTAATCAATGGACGCATGTCCTTACCGGCTGTTGGGCGCTGTTTCGGATCAATCACCACGGTCGATGACAGGCCGGTAATTTCATCAGTTTCTTTCTGCACACTGATGCCATCGGCAAAATCGGTAAATTTAACCTTACCTTCCACCTCGGTAATAATCGGATGGGTATGCGGGTCCCAGGTTGCAACAACCTGCCCCGCTGCAACTTCACCCTCATCTTCAACGGAAATAACCGCGCCGTATGGAATCTTGTACAGCTCACGCTCACGTCCGTGCTCATCAACCACACCCAGTTCACCGGAACGTGATACCGCTACCAGATTACCACTGCTCTGGTGCACAACCTTGATGTTGTGCAAACGGACAATACCGGCTGTTTTCACGCTGATACTGTTTGCTGCGGCAGAACGACTGGCGGCACCACCAATGTGGAAGGTACGCATGGTCAACTGGGTGCCCGGTTCACCAATTGACTGTGCCGCGATTACACCAACGGCCTCACCATGGTTAACCAGGTGGCCACGGGCCAGGTCACGGCCGTAGCACATGGAGCACACACCGTGGGTGTTTTCACAGGTAATAACGGAGCGCACGAAGATTTCATCAATGCCCATCTCATCAAGCTGCTCAACCCACTGCTCATCAAGCAGGGTGCCGCGAGGAATCAAGACTTCATCATCGGTGTTAACCACGTCACGGGCAACCACACGACCCAGTACCAGCTCACCCAGTGGCATAATCACGTCGCCACCCTCAATGATGGACTGCATCAACATGCCTTTTTCGGTATTACAGTCTTCTTTCAGAATTACCATGTCCTGCGCCACGTCGACCAGGCGACGCGTTAAATAACCGGAGTTAGCGGTTTTCAGCGCGGTATCGGCCAGACCTTTACGGGCACCATGGGTAGAAATAAAGTACTGCAGTACGTTCAGGCCTTCACGGAAGTTCGCTGTAATCGGGGTTTCAATAATGGAACCGTCCGGCTTGGCCATCAGGCCACGCATACCGGCCAGCTGGCGAATCTGCGCGGCAGAACCACGGGCGCCGGAGTCGGCCATAACGAAAATATTGTTAAACGAAGGCATCTCAACCATATTGCCTTCCGCGTCCTCAACCTCAACCTTGCTCAGCTTGTCCATCATGGCTTTTGCCACGGCTTCATTGGCGTGCGACCAGATGTCAACCACCTTGTTGTAACGCTCACCGTTGGTCACCAGGCCGGAGGCGTACTGGTCCTGAATCTCTTTTACTTCAGCGTCAGCAGCAGCCAGCAGGGCACTCTTCTCTTCAGGAATGACCATGTCGTTGATACAGATCGAAATACCTGAACGGGTCGAGTAGCGGAAACCGGTATACATCAGCTGGTCGGCGAAAATAACGGTTTCTTTCAGACCAACCTGGCGGTAACAGGAGTTAATCAGGTTGGAAATGGCTTTCTTGCCCAGGTCCTGGTTCACCAGTTCGTAGGGAATGCCGGCCGGAATAATTTCAGACAGAATGGCACGGCCAACAGTGGTTTCAACCACGGTAAAGCGCTCTTCCAGTTCGCCGTCATCGTTAAACAGGACTTCCCTGATGCGGGCCTTGACCTTGGCCTGCAGGTGAACGTCGCCGCTGTCGTAGGCGCGATGTACTTCATCAACGTCGGCAAATACCATGCCTTCGCCTTTCACATTAATTGACTCGCGGGTCATGTAGTACAGACCAAGAACGATATCCTGTGAAGGTACAATAATCGGATCACCGGAAGCCGGCGACAGGATGTTATTGGTTGCCAGCATCAGGGTACGCGCTTCCAGCTGTGCTTCAATGGACAATGGTACGTGTACCGCCATCTGGTCACCATCGAAATCGGCGTTGAATGCAGTACAGACCAGTGGATGCAGCTGAATAGCCTTGCCTTCAATCAGTACCGGCTCAAACGCCTGGATGCCTAGCCTGTGCAGGGTTGGCGCACGGTTAAGCATGACCGGATGTTCACGGATAACTTCATCCAGAATGTCCCATACTTCCGAACCTTCTTTCTCAACCATTTTCTTCGCTGCTTTAATGGTTGTAGCCAGGCCGCGGCGCAGTAATTTGTTAAAGATAAACGGCTTGAACAGTTCCAGCGACATTTTCTTGGGCAGGCCACACTGGTGCAGCTTCAGTGTCGGGCCAACCACGATCACGGAACGGCCGGAATAATCGACTCGTTTACCCAGCAGGTTCTGGCGGAAACGACCCTGCTTGCCCTTGATCATGTCTGCCAGTGATTTCAGCGGACGCTTGTTGGTACCGGTAATGGCGCGACCGCGACGGCCGTTATCCATCAGCGCATCAACCGATTCCTGCAGCATGCGTTTTTCATTACGTACGATAATGTCAGGTGCATACAGTTCCAGTAAACGTTTCAGGCGGTTATTACGGTTGATGACACGACGGTACAGGTCATTCAGGTCAGAGGTCGCAAAACGGCCGCCGTCCAGCGGAACCAGCGGGCGTAAATCTGGCGGCAGCACCGGCAGCACGGTCATGATCATCCATTCCGGACGATTGCCCGAGGCAATAAATGACTCAACCAGTTTCAGGCGCTTGGCCAGGCGTTTCAGCTTGGTTTCAGATTTGGTAGCACCCATGTCTTCACGAATCTGGATTTTTTCCTCTTCCAGCACCAGGCTCTTGAGCATTTCATAAACCGCTTCCGCACCCATGCGCGCATCAAACTCGTCACCGTGCTCTTCAATGGCTTCAAGGTAGGATTCGTCAGTTAACAGCTGGCCTTTTTCCAGTGTAGTCAGACCCGGCTCGATAACGACAAATGCTTCGAAGTAAAGAATACGTTCGATTTCACGCAGCGTCATATCCAGCAACAGGCCGATACGTGACGGCAATGACTTCAGATACCAGATATGAGCAACCGGGCTGGCCAGATCGATGTGACCCATGCGTTCACGGCGCACTTTTGACTGGGTAACTTCAACGCCGCATTTTTCACAAACCACGCCGCGATGTTTTAAACGTTTATATTTTCCACATAAGCATTCATAGTCTTTTACCGGGCCAAAAATCTTGGCGCAGAACAGGCCGTCACGTTCCGGTTTAAAGGTACGGTAGTTAATGGTTTCCGGTTTTTTTACCTCACCGAACGACCAGGATTGAACCTGCTGTGGTGACGCAAGGCTGATTTTAATTGCATCAAAATCTTCGTTCTGACCGGGTTGTTTTATGAGCTTGAGTAAATCTTTCATTGCCCTAATCCTGTATATTTAATTTAATATGGTTACGTGTTTGCCTTTGGAGTTTGCTGCAGCCCGTCAGGACTCCTTCTCCTGTTCCAGTTCAATGTTGATACCTAAAGCACGAATCTCTTTAAGCAGTACATTGAAGGACTCCGGCATACCCGGCTCCATATGATGATTACCATCAACTATATTCTTGTACATCTTGTTACGACCGGCCACGTCATCGGACTTGACGGTTAACATTTCCTGCAGGGTGTAGGCGGCACCGTATGCCTCCAGCGCCCATACCTCCATCTCACCGAAGCGCTGGCCACCGAACTGGGCCTTGCCACCTAGCGGCTGCTGCGTTACCAGACTGTATGGACCGGTAGAACGGGCATGCATCTTGTCATCAATCAGGTGATTCAGTTTCAGCATGTATTTGTAACCGATGGTAACCGGGTTATTGAACGCTTCACCGGTACGACCGTCATATAACGTGGTCTGACCACTGACCGGCAAGCCAGCCAGTTCCAGCATACGGTGAATTTCCTCTTCCTCGGCGCCGTCAAATACCGGTGTTGCCATTGGCACACCCTTGCGCAGATTGTTCGCCAGGTCCAGCAGTTCTTCATCGCTGAACGATTTCAGGTCCACCTTGTTTTCCTTGTGGTTGTAGATCTCATTAAGGAACTTGCGAATCGATGCCACCGAAGCTTTTTCATCCAGCATCTTGCTGATTACATCACCCAGGCCTTTTGCCGCCAGACCCAGATGGGTCTCCAGAATCTGACCGACGTTCATGCGTGAAGGCACGCCCAGCGGGTTGAGAATAATATCAACCGGGGTACCGTCTGCGGTATGCGGCATATCCTCAACCGGAACGATGGTAGAAACCACACCCTTGTTACCATGACGGCCGGCCATCTTGTCACCCGGCTGCATACGGCGTTTCACGGCCAGATAGACTTTAACCATCTTCAGCACGCCCGGTGCCAGGTCATCACCGGCGGTGAGTTTTTCTTTCTTCTCGGCGAAGTAGGCATCCAGCAACTGACGCTGTTCTTTATGCTGCCTGGCCAGGGCTTCAATACGGGCATTTTCAGTTTCGTTTTTCAGACGAATCTGCAACCAGTCTGTCTTATCCAGGCCTTTCAGATAGGAAGCGGTAATTTTATCGCCTGATTTCAGGCCACCAGGGCCA
>JAJRTD010000078.1 GCA_024278435.1 Gammaproteobacteria bacterium
AACCGCCGTCGCCCAGGCTGAAGCGGAAAACAAAAAATTCCTTAACAGCATGGCTGACGAATCATTATCAGCAAGCTCATCAAGTTCTGCTGCGGCCGCCATGGGTAAAGTAAGCAGTTACTCTGTTGTTCGTGGTGACAATCTGTGGAACATTTCTGGTAAAGATGAAGTTTATGCCGATCCTTACCAGTGGCCACTGATTTACAAAACAAACCGTGACAAGATCAAAGATGCTGACCTGATCTATCCTGGCCAGGTTCTTGATATTGACCAGAATGCATCAGCCTCTGAAATCGATGCGGCCATCAACCACGCAAAAACACGTGGTGCCTGGTCACTGGGTGATACTGAACAGTCTGATCGTGACTACCTGGCAAAATAATACTGCCTGGCATATCGCTTGAAAAAGGCCCGCTTTTGCGGGCCTTTTTTGTGTTAGAAAACTAAAATGCGGTGTTTCCGCCAATGAACGCGAATAAACGCAAATGTCAGCATTATTGTCCTGAACAAAAGAGAGGAACGCAGCAATACGTTATTTGTTGCCTATACAGAGGTTCCTTAGGCTAAGCGCTGCCTTCAAAGCAACACCATAAATATCATTTGCGTTTATTCGCGTTCATTGGCGGAAAACATTCTGGTCTTATTTTCAGATAAAAGCCGTGTGTTTATCCCCCCGGGTTTGTCGAACCATATGATTATCAGTAAACAGATTTTTATCAGTGGTCGGGTACAGGGCGTGTTTTTTCGCGACAGTACCCGGCAGGTGGCATCCCGGCTGGGGCTCAGCGGCGGGGTAAGAAACCTGTCTGACGGGCGTGTCGAGGTACAGGTTGGCGGTGACGTCGAGGCGGTCCAGGCATTAATTAAATGGCTGAAAACCGGGCCGAAACTGGCAAAAGTGTCTACTATTGAAGTACTGGATCTATCTGCAGATGTACTGCCACGGCTGTTAACCGGGCGGTTTGAAATCTGGCCGACAGAATAGTGCCTGTATCAGCCTGCGAACAGGCCGGGTATGAAAAATTAAACCTGCAATCAGCGCGTAAAGCGAGTAACGAAAACAATGAACGCCGTATTTGATAACAATGCAAAACACAATCAGCATCTTGAAATTCATGACATTTTAAAATGGCTTGAAGAAGACGGCATGGTGGATGCGGAGAATGCACACATGCTGCGTACACTGGCAAGCGGTGCTGATTACAGGAAAAAGCACCCGCTTGAGGTGATTGCCGAACGCAACTGGGTTAATAACAAAACCGGTAAAAATCTGTCACTGGAAGCGCTGACCCAGTGGTTCGCCGAGCGCGTTGATTTGCCTTTTGTGCGTATCGACCCGCTGAAAATTGAAGTCGCGGAAGTGACCGAGGTAATGTCATACGCTTACGCAGCCCGCTACAATGTCCTGCCCATAAAGGTTGATGCCACAACCATCACCATGGCGACCACACAGCCCTTTGAGCGTGAGTGGGAAGCCGAACTGTCTCGTATTCACAACAAGGAATTCAGGCTGGTCATTGCCAGCCCGGATGATATCCGCCGGTTGCTGCTGGAATTTTATTCTATTGCCAAGTCGGTTCATGGCGCCAGAACGTCATCGGATGCCGGCGGCGGCAATATCCAGAACCTTGAGCAGTTAATGGAACTGGGCCGTAGCGGCAAGCTTGATGCCAATGACCAGCACGTGGTGAATATTGTGGACTGGTTGCTGCAGTATGCTTTTGAGCAGCGCGCCAGTGATATTCACCTGGAACCGCGCCGTGATATGAGCCCGGTGCGTTTTCGTATTGATGGTGTATTACAGGAGGTTTACCAGATACCGTCAGCGGTAATGAAAGCCGTGACCAGCCGTATCAAGATTATCGGCCGCATGGACGTGGCAGAGAAACGCCGGCCGCAGGACGGCCGTCTGAAAACCCGTACCGAAGATGGCCGCGAAGTCGAGCTGCGACTGTCCACTATGCCAACGGCATTCGGTGAAAAACTGGTAATGCGTATTTTCGATCCGGAAGTGCTGGTGAAAAACTTCCGTCAGCTGGGCTTCAGCAAAAAGGACAATGAAATCTGGCAGTCAATGATCGAGCAGCCGCATGGTATTATCCTGGTAACCGGTCCCACCGGTTCCGGTAAAACCACCACCCTGTATTCCACCCTTAAGCTGCTGGCAAAGCCGGATGTCAATGTCTGCAGTATTGAAGATCCGATCGAGCTGATCGAGCCGTCTTTTAACCAGATGCAGGTGCAGAAAAATATCGACCTGGATTTCGCCAGCGGCGTCCGTACCCTGTTACGGCAGGATCCCGATATTATTATGATCGGCGAAATCCGTGACCGGGAAACGGCCGATATTGCCATCCAGGCCGCGCTTACCGGCCACCTGGTGCTTTCCACCCTGCACACCAATGACGCCCCTTCAGCCATCACCCGTATGCTGGATATTGGCGTGCCGCCGTATCTGATCCAGTCATCGGTGCTGGGTATTATGGCGCAGCGCCTGGTGCGAACCCTGTGCCCGCACTGCAAACAGCCCGCAAAGATCAGTGACACGGCGTGGGATGAGCTGGTCAAGCCCTGGAAAGCGAAAAAACCTGAAACCATCTACCGGCCGGTTGGCTGCCTGGAATGCCGTGATACCGGCTACCAGGGACGTATGGGCATCTATGAGATGTTCCGTTTTTCCGGAGAAAGCCGCCAGCTGGTGACAGAAAACTGTGATATCCACGATTTGCGCCGCCAGGCGATAAAAGATGGCCTGCAGCCGCTGCGCCTCAGTGGCGCCAATAAAGTAGCAAAAGGAGAAACCACGGTTGAAGAGGTGCTGCGGGTGGCGCCGCCACCTCTGGACAGCTGACGACACACGTTTTTCGTCATTCATTATTCGTCGTTCGTAAGGCGAAAATCGATCAACGGCCAGCGATGGCTCTCTATCCCTCAAGTTAGATTTCGTCCATTGCCAGCAACAGGTTATAATCGCGTCCCAAAGCCCATTTAATGAACGAGGAGCTATCATGAGTTATTACTTTTCCAAGATCATCGATGATAAATTCGATGATGCTATTGAGCGTGTTACCGCTGCGCTGGCTGATGCCGGTTTTGGTGTATTAACCACTATCGACGTTAGCGCGACCCTGAAAAAGAAAATTGATGTTGATTTTCAGCGCTATACCATTCTGGGTGCCTGTAACCCGAAATTTGCCTACAAGGCGCTGCAGGCCGAAGACAAGATCGGCACCATGCTGCCCTGTAATGTGATCGTTCAGGAAACGCCTGAGGGTAAGGTTGAAGTTGCGGCAGTCGATCCCATGGCTTCTATGATGGCGATTAAAAATGACGACCTGGGCGCTGTTGCCAGTGAGGTACAGGGCATGCTGAAAAACGTAATTGAAGGTTTATAACAGATGGCCAAGCCAAAAATTATTATCTATAGCGGTCGATTTTGTGGTTATTGCACCGCAGCAGAACGTCTTTTCCAGAGCAAGAATGCTGAATATGAATTGATCAAGGTTGACGAAGATCCGAAAATGTTTGATCACATGATGGAAATTACCGGTCGTCGTACCATTCCGCAAATATTCATTGATGATTTTCATGTCGGCGGTTTTGATGACCTGTCTGCGCTGAACCAGAGTGGCAAGCTGGACAAGCTGCTTAATCCTTAAACAAATCGTGGCATAAAATCCGCTGCGGCCGTTAATGCCGGCGCGCATTTTATGCTGTGAAATCCTGACAGAAATAAATAATCCTGCCCCATTCAAAAAAAGACTACTGCTATGGAATACCTGCCAATATTTATACAAATTAAAAACCGTCCCTGCCTGGTTGTCGGCGGTGGTTCTATAGCGGCGCGTAAAGTTGCTTTATTAAGAAAAGCCCAGGGCAGCGTGACCGTGGTTTCGCCGCAGCTTTGCGAGGAACTGGATAAGTTAAAAGCAGAGGGGGCAATACAGCACCTTGCCCGTGAATTTGAAGACGGTGACCTTGCCGAGTGTGTGCTGGTTATTGCGGCAACAGACCAGCGGGCGGTTAATGAGCAGGTTTCTGCACAGGCGGCCAAACGGCGCCTGCCGGTAAACGTGGTTGATAACCCAGACCTGTGCAGTTTTATTATGCCTTCCATTATCGACCGTTCGCCGGTTGTCATCGCGGTATCGACCGGCGGCTCCTCACCGGTGCTGGCGCGGCTGATTCGCACCAAGCTTGAAGGCAGCATTCCCGCTGCCTACGGGCGGCTGGCAAAACTGGTGGAAGGTTTTCGTGACCGGGTCAAAACCGCCTTTCCTGATGTCGAATCGCGCCGTGGCTTCTGGGAAAAAATACTGGAAGGCAGCGTGGCCGAAAGAGTTTTTTCGGGTCATGAAGAAGAAGCAAAGAAACTGCTGGACGCGGCCATCAGTAAACAGTCGGCCAGTGCCGATATGCCCGGTGAGGTGTTCCTGGTCGGTGCCGGCCCCGGTGACCCGGACCTGTTAACGTTTCGTGCCCTGCGCCTGATGCAGCAGGCCGATGTGGTGGTTTATGACCGCCTGGTGTCGCCGGCCATTATGGAACTGGTGCGCCGTGATGCGGAAATTGTTTATGTCGGCAAGGAGCGTGACAAGCACACCATGCAGCAGGAGAACATCAACCAGCTGCTGGTGCGCCTGGCCAAAGACGGTAAACGGGTGCTGCGTCTGAAAGGCGGTGACCCCTTTATTTTCGGCCGTGGTGGCGAGGAAATTGAGGAGCTGGCCCAGGAGGGGATTACCTTCCAGGTAGTGCCGGGCATTACTGCTGCCAACGGCTGCTCATCCTATGCCGGCATCCCCCTGACGCACCGTGATTACGCCCAGTCCTGCGTGTTTGTTACCGGCCATTTAAAAGACGGCTCGGTGGATCTGAACTGGAAGGCACTGGCGCATCCGAACCAGACTGTGGTGTTTTACATGGGGCTGCATGGTGCGCCGACCCTGTGCAAGGAAATGGTGGCACACGGTCTGCCAGCCAGTACCCCGGTGGCGCTGGTGGAGCAGGGCACCACACCGCAGCAGCGGGTTTACACCGCAACACTGGATACTCTGCTGGATGTCATCGCCAGCAAGGATATCAAGCCACCGACCCTGATTATCGTGGGTGAGGTGGTGAAACTGCGGGAGAAACTGTCGTGGCTGGAAGAGCGCCATGTTGAGAATGCGGACAGTGTTTTTGCCTACAAGAATTAAAGTTTATAAATTGAAGTGACAAATGTTTCAATTTCGTCATAATACGCAAATACTTTATAATTATTACGTATCATGATGTTTTAAAAAGGATCCAGCAAAAGTGATTAATAACCGTATTCAGACTTTTCGTTTATTTGTTTTATGTATAGCGCTGCTTTCGGCTGCCATGGTCAGTATGCCCGCCGCGGCAAAAACCGTGCGCTATGTCAGTGATGAACTCAAGATTCCACTGCGTTCGGGGGCATCCAACCAGCATCGTATTATCAAGTTCCTCACCAGTGGTACCGCGGTAACCGTGCTGGAAACATCGGACGATGATAAGTTTACCCAGGTTGAACTCAGTAACGGCAAGACAGGCTGGGTGCAGACTGATGACCTGATGAACATTCCCAGTGGCCGTGCCCGCCTGGTGGCGGCTAACAACAAACTGGCCAAATACAAGCAGGAGAACAGCAACCTGAAAAAAAATATTGCTGAACTGAAAGCTGAAATCAGGCAGTTGAAAAATGAAAAAAGTGCCTTGCTGAACGAACGCACCAACCTGAGTAATTCGCTGGACGATTTAAAAATAACCGCAGCGAATCCACTGGCGCTGTCGAAGAAAAACAAGCAGCTTAAAAAGGAACTGGAAAAAGTCCGCGCCCATGAATCCATGCTGGAAAAAGACAACCAGCAACTGCGCAGCAATGTCGCCCAGGAATGGTTTATTATCGGCGGCGGTGTTGCCATTGGCAGCCTGATTCTCGGCCTTATTATTACCCGCATTAACTGGCGCCGTAAACGTAACAGCTGGGGCGACAGCTTCTAGTTTAAAAAAACGGTAACGACTGCTACAAAACAGCCGTTACCGTTTTTTTTACAGTTGCTCGGCGGGCTAATGCTGTCGAGATTTCTTACTTCGATATTCCTTGATATCCTTTTGATATTTATATAGATATTTTTATTCACGTGTTTGTTTCCGGTGTCGGTTTTCAGATCGGTAGCACCGTATTTGACTTTGTTGCAAAAGAAAATACACCGGGTGGCCTGGAAGGCGCTGACATCGGTCTTTCTGTAACACCGGGCGGTGGTGCTCCCAGTGGTAACTGGAGTTTTGATTCAACCAAGTTTGCGCCAGACGAGTTCCTGATTGTTCTCAAGGCTGCCAATTCTCCAGGTTTTGCCGCATGGCTGTTTACCGGTGGCGATGCCGCATCGAATGCCGGCACATGGATGGTGGCATGGATCAATGCCAGTGGTAAGTCGCCAGATCTGTCTCATCTTTCAATCTATGCACCGGCTGTACCGATCCCTGCCGCGGTCTGGCTGTTTGGCTCGGGTTTACTGGGTCTGATCGGTATCGCACGACGTCGCCGTTAAGCACTGTGTGATAGATAAAAAAAACGGCTCCATCTGGAGCCATTTTTTTTACCCTGTTCCGGTAATCCGGAAAGCTCAGTAGATTAAGGGGTCTGCATCAATGGCTGTATATTGCGGGTGAAGTCATTCATGGACAGCTCGCTGGAATTAATGCGCTGCTGGTAGATCAGGGCATAGGTCAGCACCGAGGTGACATATTCCCGGGTCTCACGATACGGTATGGTCTCAATCCATATATCGGCAGGAATGCTTCCCGCTTGCGGCAGCCAGCGTTTAACCCGTTCCGGTCCGGCATTATAGGCCGCCAGGGCGATGGCGTAGTGGCCGTCGAACCTGTCCAGCAGTTTCTGGTAATAATACGAGCCGTATTTTAAATTGGTCACCGGGTTGTACAGGCTGTTACTGCCGTGCCAGCGCTCGTTTAAATGGCGGGCAATATCCCTGCCGGTACGCGGCATGATCTGCATCAGGCCGCGGGCGCCGGTTGGCGAATGGGCTTTCTCATTAAAGGCGCTTTCACGGCGGATCAGGCCATAAAGAATGACCGGGTTAAGGTTGTTCTGCGCGGAATTTTCAAGAATCTTGTCGGCATAGCTGATAGGGAAGCGGACTTCTATATCGTCCCAGTATTTTGCTTTTGCGATAGTGAAAATCGCGATTTCATCCCACTGCCATTGCTGGGCAAGCTTGGCTGCTACCAGGATTTCTTTTTTATCCAGGCTTCGTGTGGCGTGCCACCATTGCAGCTTGGCCTCGTTCTTTCTGTCCAGCATCTTCAGTTCAAATGCAACGCGAAATTCCCTGCGGTTTTTAAGTTCGGTTATTTCTGCAGCAGACACATCAACGGGGTTGTCAGAAAGCTGGTAAATACTGTTTACCTTGTCGGCGGCAAGGTAGCCATAAAAGCTGCGGTTTTGTGCAAGGCTGGTGAACAGTCTTTCAGCCTGTTCGACTTTACCGGTTTCCAGGTCGGCCCTGGCCAGCCAGTACTGCCATTTTTCCTGCTGTTTTTCGGCTTCACTGAGATCGTGTATTGCAGTGATGACGTTTTGCCAGTTCTGTTCCAGCAGGGCGGCACGTACCCGCCATGTCCGGCTGCTTTTATCGGTTACGTTTAACTGGCTGAGCCGTTCGTAGGCAGTAGAATCTTTTTCAAACACCAGCTTAAAGGCCAGTCGTTTCTCCAGCTTGTCCCGGGCCTGTTTTGCGGCCAGTGACTCTTCAGCCATGTATTGCTGTTTGTTGGCATCCCAGATTTTTATCGCTGCATCCAGGTCCTTACCTGCCAGCCGGCTTATTGCGTGGGTGAACATCAGTGCTGACTGCTCTGTTCGTTCGCTGGCTAAAAACTGGTCCATGTACCGTGCCGGGTGGCGGTGCAGGTTCAACCAGAGTTGTGCCGTGGCCTGGTACTGTTCCGGCATCAGTGTTTTTACGTAGGAGGCAAGGGTTACCTTGTTGTGCTGCAGGGCGGCGTTAAACCGTTGCCAGCGCAGATCCTGGGTGAACAGATCGGACTTTTTCAGTTGTGAGAACAAGGGGTCGCAGGCACGGGGTTGTGAACGGCCAACGGCCCACAATTTTTGAGCGGCCATCAGCGCGGCCTGCTCATTACCGGCCTGCAATTCTGCACGATGGAAGTAGCAGTTTAGGCTGGTGTCTTTGGTAGTCATCCGGTGCTGTAACAATAATGACCACTGTTTGTGTCTGCCCAGGTAGTGCAGCCATTTGTATTTCAGTTTGCTGGCGTATCGTGATGAGCTGTTCTGCTGCAGAAAACCCTGTATCTGTTCTTCATCATTCAGATGTTTTCTTAACCACTGGTACTGAAGAAAGGGCTGCAGCGGATAGTCGGCCAGCTGTTCTGACAGGGCAAGGTATTTTGCTTTGTTATTGTGTTTTACCGCTTTTTCGGCCTGTATGAACAAGGTCCGCATCCGGGCCAGTTCTTCATCGGAATACTGTTTCAGTTCGACTTGCCGGGTTTCGGCATTGCCGGGGCGGTCTTCACCAATGGTGTCTTCGCCAGCACCATTAACGGGTGGGTGAACGGTTTTGGGCAGGGCAGTGTCGGCCGCTTTTTCCGGTTTCTTTATAAAGATGTCGCCGATCGGTGCATTGCTGCCATGTATAACATCAGGATTGACATTCGCCAGCATCATTCCGGTTTGCAAGGTGTTTACCGGAGGGCTGTTGTCAGGCTGACTTAGCAGGCTTGAGGAAGCCAGCAATAAGACAGGGAAGGTAACGAAAAGAATATTTTCTTTCATTGTCAGGTTTGCGTCGGAGCCCCGGGACTGGTTTGTTATTTTTATAGTAAACCGGCCATATCAGAAGCCGGCCGGCTTTCATTTTATTTAGTGAATATACACTTAAACAAAGTTTAGTCCAGCCTGTAAATTAAACTAATAAACCGGCCCTTTTTAATTTATTTTTTTGAGAGTATTTCGCCGTTAACATACACCCAGCGACCCTCGTAGCGGGTAAAAAGACTGTTTTCGTGCAGGCGGCTGGCTTTCCCGCCGTTTTTAGAGCGGGCAACGAACTCGACTTGACCATCCACGTCATCCGGTCCACCGGCTGTGGTGCGGATAATTTCAAGTCCCAGCCATGTGGTACCGGCATTCAGCCAGATATCGATCGGGCGGGTATCGGGGTGCCAGCTGTCATGCAGATAGCGCTCGTTGCTCAGGGCAAAAGCGGTATAGCGTGAGCGCATCAGGGCTTCGGCGGTGGGCGCGGCAAGGCATTGTTCAACATAGGGCTGGCAGCAGTCCGTGAAAGACAGCCCGCTGTTGCAGGGGCATGATTCGGGGTGTGTTTTTCCGGATTTTTTCATTGGTCATTATTGTGCATTAAATCGTCGGTTGTTTGCAGGCTGGTTTTGCTGCTTATAAGATTTTTTTATCCCAACATACAACAACCATAGTCCTGTTTTTCAGGCAGGATATAGAGAATTTTAGCTGAAACATGTATAGTACGTTCTCCGAGCGTTCAGGCTGTTCTCCGGGCGCTCGTATAAAAGATATTTATCCGGCTAAGTTACTGATTTTTTATTAATTTATCCGGGGTTTTCAAACTGGCACAAATCCTTCGGAGGAATAAGATGTCGGACATAGTTGCAACCAATCAGACAATTCTGGTTGTTGGCGGTGGCATTAGCGGCATGACTGCTGCGTTAGAAGCTGCTGAAGTCGGCAAGCAGGTTATTGTTATCGAAAAAACACCATCTGTTGGTGGTCGCGTAACAAAACTTTACAAGTACTTCCCTAAATTGTGTTTTCCGACCTGTGGTCTGGAAATCAATCAGCGCCGCATGGCGGCGAACAAGAACATCACTGTTCTGACCATGGCGGAAGTGACTGACCTGCAAGGAGAAGCCGGCAATTACACGGCGACTGTGAAGGTAAGCCCGCGTTATGTCAATGCAAACTGTACTGCCTGTGGCGCCTGTGGCGATGCAGTGGAAGCCGAGTTTGACGACGAGCATAACTACAATATGAACAAGCACAAGGGTGCCTATCTGCCGCATAACATGGCGATGCCAAAACGTTATGTACTGGATCCCGGTCTGATCGGTACCGACGATGCGCAGAAAGCCAAGGATGCATGCAAGTATGATGCGATTGACCTGGACATGCAGGAAGAGACCATCGAATTAAAAGCCGGTGCTGTTGTCTGGGCAACCGGCTGGCGTCCATTTGATGCTGCCAGGATCCAGCCTTACGGTTATGACCGTTTTGATAATGTGATCACCAGTGTTGAATTCGAACGTTTAATGGACCCGTTTGGCCCGACCGGTGGCAAACTGGTTCGTCCTTCAGACGGTAAAGAAGCGAAAAACGTGGCATTTATTCAATGTGCCGG
>JAJRTD010000079.1 GCA_024278435.1 Gammaproteobacteria bacterium
ATCATGCCGATTGCCGTTGCCCATGGAGAAGGCCGGGCAGAATATAAATCGGCAGAACAGCGCGACCAGCTGCACACTGTTATGCGCTATGTCGACCATAATGCGCAGGCGACCGAAGCCTACCCGTTAAATCCGAACGGTTCACCAGACGGCCTGACCGGGTTCTGCAGTGACGATGGTCGGGCAACCATTATGATGCCACACCCTGAACGGGTATTCCGAACCGTGCAGCATTCATGGCACCCGGATGACTGGCAGGAGGATGCGCCGTGGATGAGGCTGTTCCGCAATGCGCGAAGCTGGGTTGGTTAGTAGGGTTTATAGGTTATAAGTTGTAGGTCAGTGGCAGTTGTTTAACATCTCTCGACAATTGCTTCTGCATTGCCTGATAGCGACTCTGACTAATTGTCATTCTGAGCGAAGCCGAAGAATCTTGTACACCGTAACTATTCGATTATGCAGTGGCAATAGACCCTTTGGCTTCGATCCGGACGACAAAACACTAATTAATCAGAGACTCCATGGTCTTGTGGCGAATGACGAACAACGAGCAACTTTTCTGAACTATCGCTCAGAAAATCAATCACAGCCTGCATGTCCATTATTATTAAAAAGTCATCGGATATTAATTCCTCTGAAATAACACCGAAATCGGTCTACCTGGATCGTCGGCGCTTTATGCAACAGAGCCTGGCAGGCAGTTTATTGTTCAGTGCCAGCACTTTATTACCGGCATGGGCAAAGTCCCCGGATACGCCGCACTGGCCGGACTTGCCAAAAAACCCCTTGAGCGCAAGTGATCCCCCCAACAGTTTTGAAGATATAACCACTTACAATAATTTCTACGAATTCGGCACTGGCAAAAAAGACCCGCACAAAAACGCCACGGCATTTAACCCGCGGCCGTGGACCATTACGGTGGAAGGTGAGTGCAATAAACCCGGTGTTTTTGACCTGGACGATTTTATCAAACCGGCGACTCTGGAAGAGCGTATCTACCGCCTGCGTTGCGTTGAAGGCTGGTCAATGGTCATTCCCTGGGTCGGTTTTTCACTGGCCGACATGCTTAAGGGCTTTGAACCCAATTCAAAAGCAAAATATGTTGAATTCACCACCTTGCTGGACAAGTCGCGCATGCCGGGGCAGCAGCGCCGGGTATTACACTGGCCCTATGTTGAAGGACTACGCATTGACGAAGCCATGAATGAGCTGCCGATAATGGCCGTGGGCTTGTACGGTGAACTGCTGCCCAATCAGAACGGGGCGCCGATCCGCCTGGTAGTGCCGTGGAAGTATGGTTTCAAGAGCATCAAGTCCATTGTGAAAATCCGTTTTACCGAAACCATGCCGGAAACCACCTGGAACAAAACAGCACCGAATGAATACGGTTTTTATTCAAATGTTAACCCCGAGGTAGACCATCCACGCTGGAGCCAGAAAAAAGAGCGCGTCATTGGCCGTGCGTTCTGGGAAGGTAAACGCGAGACACAGATGTTTAATGGTTACGGCGAACAGGTGGCGCATCTTTACAGGGGGATGGATTTAAGGAAAAACTTTTAGTCCGCGAAGAATGCTAAAGAATGCGAAGGAGGCTTATTGTTTTTGTAGGCCTGCATAAGGAATGTTGCAGGCATTATCGCAAAAAGCGCCGGCAACGCTAAGGATACTCTGAATAAGTGTCATTCAGAGCGCAGCGAAGAATCTTTTTCTCCGTAAGTAATTGATTGCTCAGTGGCTCAAGATCCTTCGACTGCGCTCAGGATGACAGATAAGGACTTATTCAGAGTAACCCTAACGCTTATGCCAGCCTACAAAAATGCCCTGGATAATTTATTGACACAAAGGTGCCAGGGTATGTTCTCGTCGTGTGAATAAATTATTCAGCATATCCATATGCTTCACCCCTACGGGGCTGACGTGAAAAACTTTTCCAGAAAGTTTTTTCACACCTGCAAAAAACAGGTTTTTATTCGCGTTTTTTCGTTATTCGCGGACTGATGTTTTTTTAATTGTTAAGGAACCTCTGATCAGTGTCATTCAGAGCGCCAGCGATATGTACAGGATGTACGGTAGGGGTAATGCATGGAGTAATTACCGAAGAATCTTTTGCTCCGTAAGCTGCTGATGGTGCAGTGGCCTAAGATTTCTCGACTGCGCTCGAGATGACAAATACTGAATTAATCAGAACACCCTTGTTATTTACTTGCGGAATGATCATTGAAAACCCTTTCTAACAATCAGCTGGCTTATATTATAAAACCCGCCGTTTTTATATTGTGCCTGCTGCCGTTTGGATTTCTGGTACAGGGCGCAATCAGCGATGAGCTGGGCACCAACCCGGTTGAAACCCTGACCCATGAAACCGGCCTGTGGGCACTGCGTTTTTTATTGATTACCCTGTGTGTAACGCCGGCCAGGCGCCTGCTAAAATGGCACAGGCTGATAAAACTGCGGCGTATGCTGGGCCTGTTTGCCTTTTTCTACGCGGTTATGCATTTCACCACCTATATCTGGCTGGACCAGTTTTTTGACTGGCAGGAAATACTGATTGATATCCCCAGGCGGCCGTTTATTACCATCGGTTTTATTGCCTTTGTTTTATTGCTGCCGCTGGCCATTACTTCGACTTCGGCAATACAGCGATGCCTGAAAAAGAAATGGCTGACTCTGCACAAGCTGGTTTATATCATTCCTGTCCTGGTTATTGTCCATTTTATCTGGTCATTAAAGGCCGACTATTCCGAGCCGTTATTATATGCCGCGGTTTTTTCTTTAATCATGCTGCCACGTTTTTATTATTCCTATGGCATAAAAAAACCCCGGCTTAAACAGCCGGGGCTTCATTCATAGCGGCCTGCCAGCCGCGTATGACATTTGCGCTATGCTATTTCACCGGGGTAATCGGCGATACCCGGGTTGTTGGCAACACCAACCAGTTTCGGATGATTGATCTTGGGAAGTTTCAGCACATTATCCTTGCCCTTGTTTTTCAGAATGTAGTCACGGACAACATCCCACATTAAACGGCCATCCGGAGTGCGGTTCACCTGCGCCCAGCCGGCAACCTTGTAGGTCTGGTCGGCTTCGATCAGGTGGCCGTTATCCAGACGGGCATCGGTAATACGTTCGTAAAGCTTGGCAGAAGGATCAATCGTGTAATCAAGACCACCGACACGTACCATATCACCACCGGACTGCAGATAAGGATCCGGATCAAACAGGTTATCGGCAACCTGTTCCAGGATGTTTAGCAGGTCATGACCGGTCATCTCGGTGACATAGGTTTCACCGTAAGTCATGGAACACTGGGTCATCACGTCTTCCATGGTAATCCAGTCACCCTTCAGTGTGGTTGTGCCCCAGCGCACGCCGGCTGACAGCGACACGTCCGCATTGTATTCTTCACGCAGGGCATTACACAATACCTGGTCCCAGGTACCCATAAAGTTGCCGCGACGATAGAGCAGACGGTCAGCAATGGCCAGTTTTTCATCAAGGATCTCGGCAAAGGTCTTGCCCAGACGGTCCTTGCTGTAGAACATTTCTTTTACCCGGCTTTCGACAATGTTCTTGTCATATACCGTCTGGCGCATCTGGTCGATATAGGCCTGCATTTCCTTGTCGGCAGGCAGGGCATCGGCAATAACCGGCATCATGTTGTATTCCATGCTCTTGATTTTTCCGTCCTGAATATCAAAATCCATTACCCCGAGGAACTTGCCGTTGGAACCGGCATTGGTTACCCAGCATTCATGGCCTTCAACATTTTTAACCTTGATAGGCTCCGGCACACCGTCATGGGTATGGCCGCCGAATACCGCGTTCAGGCCCGGCACCCGTTCTGCCATCTTGATGTCCACGTCCATGCCATTGTGTGACAGCAGTACGATTGCATCCGGTTTTTCCTCTTCACGAATCTGTTCCACCAGTTCAATCATGTCATCTTCGCGCAGACCGAAGGACCAGTCAGGGAAGAACTCCGGCGGGTTGGCATTACCGGTACGCGGGAATGCCTGGCCGACGATACAGATTCTGGCGCCGTTAATCTCTTTAATCACATAAGGCTGGAAGGCGTAACCAACGTCTTCGTCATACAGGCCGCGACCGTTATTGGCATCGACCAGGGCGGTATATTTGTCATCCATCAATGAATCTTCCTTGACCCGGACGTTCTGACCGATGAAATCACCCTTGAACAGGGCTACATTATTCAGCACTTCACTTTCTTTATAGGTGAATTCCCAGTGGCCAACCATGACATCAATACCGAGGATATTCGATGCTTCAACCATGTCTACACCGCGTGTCCACAGTGATGTTCCTGAACCCTGCCACAGGTCACCGCCATCCAGGGTCACCGTGTTCTGGCGGCCACCGGCCTGTTTGCGCAGGCGATCCATCAGGGTTTTCATCTGCGGGAAGCCGCCGGTTCTGCCGTATTTGGCGGCTGCATTTTCAAAATCGAGGTAGGTATAGGCGTATGACTCCGGTGTATCCGGCTTCAGGTTCATGGCCTGCAGTAATTTGTTACCAACCAGGTGAGGCGGGCGGCCAAAGGCTTTTCCGACGCCGAGGTTAACGTTTGGCTCTCTGAAATAAACCGGCAGCAACTGACCGTGGTAGTCCGTTGTATGTAAAATGCGGACATTACCCTTCAATGGCAGGTCATAAAAATCACTGGAGATTTTTACTTCCTGCGCGGGTGTTACGGTTTTGGACGGGGCTTTGTCGCTGCAGGCAGACAGCACAGCTGCACTGCTTGCAGTCGCGCTTAAACCCATCAGCTTCAAAAAGGTTCGACGATCAATCGTAGGCATGGAAACTCCTCACATCTAAATAGTATTTATTTTTATAACAGGGAACATCTGAACAAGTTATAGCGTGTCTCTGCGCGGCTTACAATTGACCTGTTCAGAGGTTCCCTGACTTTGGTGACCGTAGATAATAACGTAATTACCGCTAAAAGGTTAGATTCGGCCACCAATAACAGACGATTTTTAATGATAATTATTCAAAAAACTGTATTAAATCCTTCTATTTTGTGTAATATCCGCCTCCTGTTATGAATAGAGTTCTCTTTTTCCTGTTACTCAGCTTTTTTCACTGTGCGACACTGTTTGCAGATGTGGTCAAACCGGCACTGGTCGAAATCAATGTAAATACCGATGGCAGCATTAGTATCGAGGTTCGCGCCAGTATTGAGGCTCTGCTGACCGGTATCAATGCGCAATACAAGAATACCAAAGATGCGCCCAATGCAGATGAGTATGACGAATTCCGCAAAATGCCCTCTGCTGAGCTAAAACAGGCATTTACCAGTTTCCAGCAGCAGTTTCTGCAGTCTGTTTTTATTAAAACCGGTCAACAGCAGCTGCCACTGTATATCGAGTCCGTAACCATCCCGCCGACCGGTTATACCAAGGTGCCACGCATCAGCATTATCGAGCTGACGACAAAACTGCCGCCGTCAGCAACAGCGATACAGTGGTATTACCCGGAAAAATTCGGTGATAACGCGGTTCGGGTGAGACAGATAGACGAAGCGAACCAGCACTGGCACTGGTCACAATGGCAGTGGCTACGTAACGATGATGTCAGTCAGCCGTTTTCACTGACCGAAATCGTTGCCCGGCAGTCGGTATTAGATGTTATCGGTTCCTATATCGTTATTGGTTTTGAGCATATCGCGCCGCGGGGGCTGGACCACATACTGTTTATTCTGGGCCTGTTTCTGCTGTCCACTCACTGGCGGCCGTTGCTGTTCCAGGTCACCATGTTCACTGTGGCGCACACCATCACCCTCGGCCTGGCCATGAACAGCATTATTGAGTTGCCGGCAACCGTGGTTGAACCGCTGATCGCGCTGTCAATAGCCTATGTCGGTGTGGAGAATGTTTTTTCCAGGAAGTTGCATAAAAGCCGGCTGGTGCTGGTCTTCCTGTTCGGCTTACTGCACGGCCTGGGATTTGCCAGTGTTCTATCCGACTTCGGCATGCCCAAGGATGATTTTGCCGTCGCCCTGATCAGTTTTAATGTTGGCGTGGAACTTGGCCAGCTTGCGGTTATCTCAATTGCGTTTGTAGCATTAAGGTTCTGGTTTAAAAATCCTGATTTTTACCGCAAAATTGTGGTTGTGCCAGGTTCGGTTTTTATTTCCATTATCGGTTTATACTGGTTCATGGAAAGGCTGGAACTGTTTTCGTTTATTCAATGAGTTATATAATGAAGTTCATTCAATTTATCAAAAAATATACGCCCCTGAAAACAACCGTTTTACGGCCGCCGTTGCTCCTGCTGAGTATTTTTCTGGCTTCCTGTGCCAATACCAGTTTAACCGGCAGCTGGAAGCAGGCCGAGCATAATAAATCCTACCAGCACCCGTTGATTATCGGCATTTCCGACAGCCAGCAGACACGGCGGATATATGAAGATTATTTTGTTAATGAGCTGAAAAAACGCAATATCACCGCAACAGCCAGCCATCACCTGATCAGCAGTAAACAGAAAATGAACCGGGAAACAGTAGTGAATGCGGTAAAGGGCAGGGATGATATTGATTCGGTACTGGTTACCTACCTGGTCGCCGCCGATTCGGAAATGAGTTACCAGCAGTCACCGCTGAACAGCAGTTATGCCGACAATCTGGAAAATAATATGATGTCGACCACTTTGATCAGTAACCCGGGGCGGACAGTCAACAAGCAAACCATCGTATTAAAAAACGATCTGTACGATGCCAGTACAGGTACCATGGTCTGGTCGGCACAGACAAAAAGTGTTGCCGCCGACTCGCTTGATGAAATTATAATCGATGTAACCGGAATATTAATCGATAAACTGTTTGCGGATAACGTTTTAACAACAACCACAGGAACTGCTGATTAATCTCATTCAGAGCGGGGCGGTAGCGGGGTAAATCTTTTTCTCCGTAAGTTGTTGATGGTGCAGTGGTATAAGATCCCTCGACTGCGCTCGGGATGACAAATACTGTCCAGGATGACAAATGCTGAATTAACCAGAGGCTCCCATATCTTTCAAATGCTGGCCTATAATCAGATTAAATTTATTGTGTTTTGACCTGCAGTTGTTATTATGCATACGTTATTTATATAGAAGGAAAAAAGGTATGAGCGTGTTCAATCAGAAATTCAGTAAAGTAATGCTATTTCTCGGTACCGTATTGCTGGTATCGGCATGTGCAAATACAAAGATCTCCCAGTCCTGGGTAGAACCGGATAACAAAAAAGTCTATAAAGACCTGCTGGTCATCGGTATCGGTGAAAGCGAACAGAACCGTCGCGCCTACGAAAGTTACTTTGTTGAAGAACTGGCGGCAATCGGCGTCGAAGCTGTTGCCAGCTACAAGCTGATTAAAAGCGACCAGAAAATCGATCGCGACACAGTTGCAAAAGCCATTGAAGGCCTGGACATTGACGGCGTGCTGGTGACTCATCTGCTGGCTGTTGACGAGGAAACCATCTACCGCCCGTCAATGGATTACATGCCAATGTATGGCGGCGGTTATTACGGCGGCCTGTACAGCTACTACCCGCATGTAAATTCCTATGTGCACCGTCCCGGTTACTATACAACGCATGAAACCTATACCCTCGAGACCAACCTTTACGATGTCAATTCGGAAGAACTGGTATGGAGCGCGCAGACCCGTACTTTCTCACCGGAATCAGTCCAGGAAGTAATTGTTGATTTAACCAGGCTGCTGATCAAGGATCTGAAGGACAAGAACCTTATTAAAGCAAAATAAATCAGCCGCAGTGACAATGTATCCCTGATCAGATTGCATGGTATTTGAACCTACATTTTCAAGTACCATATAATCTGCCGCTAACTGAACCACCACCGGCAACCCTTTAAGCAACTGATGTTTCAACCCAAAGAACTTTTTATTGGTTTACGTTATATTCGCGCCAAACGTAAAAGCCATTTTGTTTCATTTATTGCTTTTATTTCAATTGCCGGAGTGGCCCTGGGCGTGTTTGCCCTGATCGTCGTACTCTCCGTGATGAACGGTTTTGGCAATGAATTGCGCGACCGCACATTAAGCATGACTTCGCATGCGACTATTTCCGGTTACAACGGCTATTTAAGAGACTGGCCCGCCGTAGTTGATAAAGCTGTGCAGAATAAAGAAGTCATTGCCGCCGCCCCCTATATACAGAAAGAAGTTATGTTGTCGAACGGGCGGCGAGTCAGCGGCTCGCTGATCCGTGGCATAAAACCGGAAATGGAAAGCCGGGTTTCGCTGGTTGAATCCAAGATGGTATCCGGCAGCCTGTTTGACCTGAAGGCAGGGGAGTATGGCATCGTCCTTGGCCGTGAACTGGCCAACTCACTGGGCGTTTTTGAAGGCGACCGGGTGACGGTGATCACCCCGCAGGCCAGCGTGACTGCCGTTGGCGTCATGCCCCGACTTCGCCGCTTTCGCGTGGTCGGCGTTTTTGAAGTTGGCATGCATCAGTTTGATGCTGCCATGGCCTATATGCATCTGGAGGATGCCGCCAGACTGTTCAGCTACAAGGATACTGTCAATGGCGTGCGCCTGAAACTGACCGATCTGTTTGATGCACCGCGTATCACACGGGATATCGAACGTGATTTTGGTGAAAACTACTGGGTAAAAGACTGGTCGAAACAGCATAAAAACTTTTTCCGCGCCCTGCAGACCGAAAAAACCGTGATGTTTATTATCCTGCTACTGATGGTTTCCGTGGCCGCGCTGAATATTGTGTCGACACTGATGATGACCGTCACCGATAAGGAATCGGACATCGCCATCCTGCGTGCCCTGGGCATGCGCCCCTCCAGCATTATGATTATATTTATTATCCAGGGCGCCTTTATCGGCCTGTTCGGCACCATGATCGGTGTCGGTGCCGGTGTCCCGGTCGCACTTAATGTTTTTGAAATTGTCTCCTGGCTGGAACAGCTGTTTCATACCGACTTCCTGCCCAGCGATGTTTATTACATCAGTGATATAACCGCCGATGTCAAAGTCAGTGAAGTCCTTACCTATGCACTGTCAGCCTTTGCCGTTACCATTCTTGCAACCATTTATCCGGCCTGGCGGGCATCGCGAACACTGCCGGCTGAAGCCCTGCGCTACGAGTGAGCCGATGCTGAAAGCGATCAATATTGCAAAAAGTTATCATGACGGGGCGCGCAACGAACTGCACGTTTTAACGGGAGTCTCGTTAACCCTGGACAAGGCCGAAACCGCTGCCATTATCGGCTCCTCCGGTTCGGGCAAAACCACGCTGCTGAATATACTGGGCGGACTGGACAAACCCACCGGCGGGCAGGTGCTGCTGAACGATCAGGATGTGCACAAGCTCAGTGAGAAACAGCGTTGCACGGTAAGGAACCGGCATTTCGGCTTTATCTACCAGTTCCACCATTTACTGCCCGAATTTACCGCGCTGGAAAATGTTGCCATGCCCTTGCTGATTAACGGAGACCCGGTCAAACAGACGAAACAGCGGGCAGAAAAAGTATTGGAGGATGTCGGCCTGAAGCAGCGTTTGCACCACAAACCCGGTGAACTGTCCGGCGGAGAACGCCAGCGCGCCGCCATTGCCCGGGCATTGATTCACCAGCCGGACTGCATTTTTGCCGACGAACCGACCGGCAACCTGGATCGTAAAAATGCCGAACAGGCCATCAGCCTGATTACCGATTTAAACCGCGAATACCATACCTCGCTGATTATCGTGACCCACGATATCAGGATTGCCGAGCGCATGGATACCATCTATACCCTGGAAGACGGCGTATTGAATAAAGCCTGAAGTTGTATTTACGGCCAAGAACCGGATCCATAAACCATTC
>JAJRTD010000080.1 GCA_024278435.1 Gammaproteobacteria bacterium
ACCGGTCAAATAATTTTCCGGGTCATTATAAGAGGAGAATGTTATGTCATTAGATTTTGCAGCGATGCCTGATGAAAAAGGTTACTTTGGCGAGTATGGCGGCCAGGTAATACCACCGGAACTGAAGCAGATCATGGATGACATCAATGACGCCTATGACCAGGTTCGCCAGACAGAAGCCTTTCAGCAGGAACTGGCCCAGCTTAACGCTGATTATACCGGCCGTCCCAGCCCCATCTATTTCGCCAGCCGGTTAACGGAAAAATGCGGTGGCGCCCGTATCTTTTTTAAACGCGAAGACCTTAACCATACCGGTGCCCATAAAATCAACCACTGCCTGGGTGAGGCGCTGCTGGCAAAACACATGGGAAAAACAAAGGTGCTGGCAGAAACCGGTGCCGGGCAGCATGGTGTTGCCCTGGCAACTGCCTGCGCCCTGGTCGGCATCGACTGTGAAATTCACATGGGTGAAATTGATATCGAAAAAGAACACCCGAACGTTACCAGGATGAAGATCCTGGGCTGCAAGCTGGTACCGGTTTCACGGGGTACCCGAACACTGAAAGATGCAGTTGACAGTGCCTTCGAAGAATACCTCCAGGATCCGGTTAATTATTTTTATGCCATCGGTTCTGTTGTCGGGCCGCACCCGTTTCCCAGAATCGTGCGTGACTTCCAGAGTATTGTCGGCCGTGAAGCCCGTGAACAGTTTTTATCAAAGCAGGGCAAGCTGCCCGACATTATTACAGCCTGTGTTGGTGGCGGCTCCAATGCCATCGGCCTGTTTACCGCCTTCCTTAACGATGAGAATGTCAAAATGGTCGGTGTCGAACCGGCCGGCAAGGGCCTGGAAACCGGCGAGCATGCTGCCACCCTGACCCTTGGCAGCAAGGGGGCGATACACGGCTTTGAATGCTACAACCTGCAGGATGATGAGGGTAATCCGCTACCGGTTTATTCGATTGCATCGGGACTGGATTATCCCGGGGTTGGTCCGCAACACTGTTACCTCAAGGATATAGAGCGTGTACAGTATGAAACGGCCGATGACAAGGAATGCCTGGATGCGTTTATGACCCTGTCACGGCTGGAAGGCATTATCCCCGCGCTGGAAAGCGCGCATGCCATTGCCTACGCCATGCGTACCGCGGCCACTATGGCTGAAGACCAGACCATCCTGGTCAACCTTTCCGGGCGCGGTGACAAGGATGCCGATTTTGTTGCTGAAAAACTGGGCCTGTAGTGTCAGCCGGTTTTATGGCCTTCTGGGCTGCACATAAGGAAACAGGCCCCGATAGCGGTATTTCCACCAGTTTCCGCTTTGCTGTTTTTCCTGTGGCGTGGTGAATTTATACTGAAAGACCTGCACCCGGATATATCGCGGTGGTTTGTTTTCAAAAGGATTGTATTCCAGCAGTGCCAGTACTTCGGGGGAGTCCTGCTGTAGTTTATAAAGAAAACGGTCGAACCAGTTCATCAGTTGCGGAACCTGCGGTGGCACAAACCAGATCATCCAGTCCAGCCGTGGCTGGTGGGGAATAATAAATTCGGGGCGCCGCTGCAGTGGCCCGGGTTTGTATTTAAACTGGTAGGCCTTCCATGTCCTGCCATCGTAAGAACCTTCTATCTGAAACTCCTGGCGCTGCGTCTGCATGGTGGGAAAAATATGAAAAACGTGGCCGATGCCCCACGAACGGACAAGTATGGTTGGTTTCAGGATATTGTCAGCTAATGGTTTATGCAGCGCCATCTGGTAAAAAACGACCAGGCTGGTGCTTATAATGATGACGGCGACAACGGCAAGCAGTGGCGATGCGCTTTTAGTGATTTGCGTATTAATTCTCCGGGTGATCCGTGCGGGTAAAATTTTACCGACTATACGGTCATCCAGTAAAAACAGGCAAAGGATAATGGTCAGCAGGTTTATCCAGTTGTGGTTGCTGCTGGCAATGATTAACAGCTGCATCACGATAGTCGTGGTGGCAGCAAACAGGCGGAACTTGCGTGGCAGGAAAATAAAAAACGGGACAATCAACTCGGTAAAGAACACAAACGCTACACCGGCCTGCAGCATGCATTCCGGTAGCTGGTGAAAATACCAGGCGCCGGCATGTGGCAGCGGCTGTGTTTCAAAATAATATTTCAGCGCGGTGAAGTTTGCCCATGACGGGTCATCGCTGACCAGCTTGGAAACGCCGGACATAAAACGCAGGCGAAACAGCAGCCAGTGGTATAAAAATATAATGAGATGGCTGGGGCCTGCAGCCAGAAAAATTGCCAGCAGGCCGGCTTCCAGCAATAGCGAGTCCCACTGAAAGGTTAAAAATATCTGGCCGGCATGAAAGATAGAAAGGTAAAGAGCAAACAAAATCGCCAGCATGGTTTTTGTTCTGTAGCCGAGAAGCAGAATGATGGAAGCCAGGCAGCCGGCATAGGCGACTGCCTGTAAAGCGAAATTGTCCGCCCTGAGCCAGAACACGGTGGGCAGGTAGAAAAACGCAGCATAGCCGCGTTGCTCATAGGCGCGATCCAGTAATTCGTTAAAGGGCAGAATGCCATTGGGTCCGACCAGTCCGGTAATCTGTACGGCGATGGATAAAAAAGCGGCAAAATAGACAAGGGCCAGCAGCTTGATAAACAGCCAGCTGGTTAACCGGTGCTCTTCTGATATTCGGAGCTGATTGGAAATAAACTGGCTGAGCATGTCGGGTAATCGATACCTGAGCTAGGGAAAACCTGATTAATGTCATTCAGAGCGTTAGCGAAGAATCTTTTACTCCATAAGTTGTTGATGGTGCAGTAGTCTAAAATCCCTCGACAATAGCTCCTGCATTGTCTAAGGAATCTCTGAATAAGTTGCATCCATGTAACGATCGCTTGCGCTCGGATGACAAATACTGAGTTAATCAGAGGTTTCTTAATTGTAATCATAATAATGATTTAAACTGGCAGGGCAAGTTGTGATTGTGCCAGAATAGTGCACAACGGCTGCCTGCCCTTTGCCGGTTTTAATGCCGAAGGCGCAAGCGACCATTCTGTGTGAAGGAAGAACCCATGAATAAAAACAGCTTGATTATTGTCTTTTGTTTTTTATTGTCGCTCGTCAGTGGTTGTGAAAATGAAAGCAAAAATAAAAATATTGAAACGACGGGAACCGGCCGCTGGTATACCCCGTCCCAGGTTGCTGCCGGTAAAGAAGTCTTTGCGCAGCACTGTGCACAGTGCCATGGTGAAAACGGGCAGGGGACTTCTGACTGGCGGACAGCATTGCCCGATGGTTCCTATCCGCCGCCACCGTTAAACGGTACGGCTCACGCATGGCATCACCCGCTTAGCGCATTAAAAAGAACCATTTATCAT
>JAJRTD010000081.1 GCA_024278435.1 Gammaproteobacteria bacterium
GACCAATGGTTATTTTGGTCATGGCTACAGTACAAAAGAAAAAGGTCTGGCAGGAGCAGGTACCGCATATTCACAGGACGCACTGGCAGCTGCCACCAACCCGGCGGGTATGGCGTTTATTGGCAGTCGTATGGATATTGGCGCAGCCCTGTTTAGTCCGTCGGATCGTAGTTATGAGATAACGGGTACGCCGCAGGCGCAAAGCCCGGCATACCCGTTTGGTAGCATGGTGAATGCAGCGCCAAATGAAACAGTAACAAGTGACGGTGATTATTTCCTGATTCCGCACTTTGCATATAACCGCGTGTTAGACAACGGCAGCGCAGTCGGTCTCTCATTGTATGGTAACGGTGGCATGAACACGAATTACCCCGCATCATCAACCCCGTTCGGTGCAGGTACGTTTGGTGCCGGCTCTACCGGGGTGAACCTCGAACAATTGTTTATGAATATCAGTTTCGCCAAAAAGCTTAATGATAAGCATGCCTTTGGTGCCAGTCTGATACTGGCCGGTCAGCGTTTTTCCGCAAAAGGTGTGGCCAGCTTTGCACCGTTCTCTTCTTCACCAGAGAACCTGTCAGGCAACAAACATTCCTACTCATATGGTGCCGGTGTTAAATTAGGTTACCAGGGTGAGGTGGCCAAGGGCTTCCGTGTTGGTGTCGCCTATCAGTCAAAAATCTCGATGAGTGAGTTTAGTGAGTACAAGGGCCTGTTCGCTGAAGGCGGTGATTTTGATATACCATCGAACTATAACGTTGGTATTTCATTCGATGTAGGATCGTCCGGCACCATTGTAGCGGATATCCAGCGCATTAATTACAGTGAAGTGGCTGCTATATCAAACCCTATCTCTAATTTGTTTAATAATTGTATACCTGCTCCATTTAGCCCGTCTGGTGCGGCTGAAGGTGCCGGTTGTCTGGGCAACTCTGCCGGTGGCGGATTTGGCTGGGAAGACATGACAGTGTACAAGATTGGCTATCAGTTCAATGTCAACGATAAGCACACAGTCCGGGTTGGCTACAGCTTTACGGATCAACCAATCCCTGATACCGAAACCATGTTTAATATTCTGGCACCAGCCGTGATTGAGCAGCATTTCACCGCCGGCTGGACCATGAAAATAGGCGATGATCAGGAATTCAACCTGGCTGGTATGTATGCACCAACCGGTTCCGTGAAGGGTGCAAACCCGGCTGATGGTGGTGCTGCCAACGGTGGTACCGATATCGAACTCAAGATGACGCAGTGGGAACTTCAGGCAGGATGGGCCTGGAAATACTGAGTTAATCTTTTTTCAGCATGATAAAAAAAGGCCCCGGGACGGGGCCTTTTTTTGTTTGTGTGATTTCACTGCTGTCCTGTTAACCTGGCACGGTCATCCTGAGTGCAGCGAAGCGGAATCGAAGGGTCTTAAATGCCGTATCATGTGGGCTCAAGATCCTTCCACTACGCTGCGCTCCGGTCAGGATGACAAAACATTAATGCGCTCCGGTCAGGATGATAAAACATTAAACAGTGTTGGTTTCATGTCAACAAAATAAAAAATACCAGCACGGTCATACACAGCTGTGTATGGGGCTGATATAAAAACAGTTAACAGGGCAGTAGTGGTGTGATTTATAAAACCATGTGGTTTTGACAGGGATTTCAATGCCTTGTTTCATCACTCATCCTGATTCCGGTGTTTTTTTAGTCCTCGAGCCGATCTAAATAAGCATATTATAAATTATTGAATAATATAAATATTTTTCGAAAAAGCTTGCATAAGCTCATGCTTTTATTTACATTAGCCGTCCCTGTTTCCTGCAAAGGGCTGGATTAATTCCACTTTGTGGAACGATTTGGTGTAGGGAGCAAAAAACTAAATGATAATAATTCAGGATAAATTGGAGTGAAATAGCATGATAAAAGTTAGTTCAAAAATGCTTGCCGTTACAGCAGCAGCGGTAATCAGCATGGCGTCTATGGCAGTGAATGCCGCCGGTGAAATGAAACCCTTCTTTCTGGGATCAACAGGTTCCGGCTCAGTTGCTGATAAAGCCGCTGAAGTAAAAAGTACTTTAACAAGCAATGGTTTTGAAGTCGTCGGTGAATACTCACCCTACGAAACTGCAGACATCATTATTGTTACCAACGATGCACTGAAAAAAGCGGCAGCCTCTCATGAACGTGGCGGTTACTTTGCCGGTCAGCGTGTTGCAATTACTAAAGTGGGTGACGAAATCCAGGTTACATACACTAACCCTACATACATGGCTGCTGCTTACCACATCAAAGGTGATGTATCTGCTATTACCAATGCCCTGAAAAAAGCCTTGGGCGCAGTTAAGGAATACGGTCCTGAAGAAGGTCTGGATGCCGATGATCTGGACGGTTACCATTATACTTTCGGTATGGAATATTTCGACGAGCCATACGATCTGGCTGAATATGACAGCTATGAGCAGGCTGTTGCTGCGGTTGAAAAAGGTCTGGCCGCTCATGCCGGTGGTACAACCAAGGTTTATCGTATTGATATTCCAGGCAGCAAACAGACAGTATTCGGTGTTGCCATGTCTGCTGGTGAAAACGGTAATAAATACATGGATGACAAGTTCATCATGTCTGAAATCGATTTCAAACCAATCCGTTCTACAGCTCACCTGCCATATGAAATGCTGGTATCAGGTGATGAAGTTGAAGCCTTACACGCGCGTTTCCGTATTGCGATAAACTTCCCTGACCTGAGCATGATGGGTGATAACAGCTTTATGAACATTATGCCTTCACCGGATGCAATTGAAGCTGCATTAGCAAAAGCTGCTGGTGGTGATGTAGATGACTAAAACCTAACCGTTTTAGTTGTTTGAAAAGCCCCGGTTTTTCCGGGGTTTTTTTTGCGCAGCTGTTTTTGCCGGTGGCAGGAATCTTGTGTAGTACCTTGTGGGTGTTGTTATTTGGCCGTATTGATTTAAATTGTTCGTGAAATTTTGTCGATAACCGTTTAGAATGCACGGTTCGCCTGATAGGTCGAGACGTTCATGGCTTATAAAAAGTCCATGATTTATAAGGTTTTTTAATAATTTAACAGGAAATAGGCAAAGCTGTGGAAGTAACCGGCGCGGAAATAATTATTGAGTGTCTGAAAGCCGAAGGGGTGGATTACGTATTCGGTTATCCCGGTGGTGCCGTATTGCATATTTACGATGCTTTTTACAAGCAGGAGGATGTGCAGCATATTCTGGTCCGTCATGAGCAGGGTGCCACCCATGCCGCTGACGGTTATGCGCGATCCACCGGCAAGGCCGGCGTGGTGCTGGTGACATCCGGTCCCGGTGCAACCAATGCGGTTACCGGTATTGCGACTGCCTATATGGACTCAATTCCCATGATCGTGATTACCGGTCAGGTTCCCAAGCACCTGATAGGTAACGATGCCTTCCAGGAAGTGGACTCGGTTGGTATCACCCGTCCTATTGTGAAGCACAATTTTCTGATTAACGATGTCAATGACATTGCCACGGTATTCAAGAAAGCATTTTATGTGGCTACCACGGGTCGTCCGGGTCCGGTCGTCATTGATATTCCGAAGGATATTACGGCGGAAAAGGTTGAATTTGCCTATCCGGCTGAAATCGAGATGCGTTCCTACAATCCAACGGTCAAGGGCCATTTTGGACAGATCAAGCGTGCAGCCGAACTGATTTTATCCGCCGAACGGCCGATGATCTACACCGGTGGTGGCGTTATTCTGGGAAATGGCTCTGAACAGCTGCGTACATTGACGCGCAGCCTGGGTTACCCGATCACCCAGACCCTGATGGGCCTGGGTGCGTTTCCGGCAAGCGACCCGCTGTCCCTGGGCATGCTGGGCATGCACGGTACCTATGAAGCCAATATGGGAATGCATCACTGTGATGTGATGATTGCCATCGGTGCCCGTTTTGATGACCGGGTGACCGGTAATCTGGAAAAATTCTGTCCCGATGCGAAGATTATCCATATCGATGTTGATCCGGCATCGATTTCCAAGAATGTAAAGGTTGATATACCGATCGTGGGTGAAGTGGCGCCGGTGCTGGATGCCCTGAATAAAGAACTGGATAAATCAAGCGCTTCGGTCAACAAGGGTGCCCTGGAAAAATGGTGGGCGCAGATTGATGAGTGGCGTTCCCAGGACTGTCTGAAATACGACCGTAGCACAAAGAAAATCAAACCGCAGTTTGTGATAGAGGAATTGCATAAAGTCACGTTCGGCGATGCCTTTATCACCTCTGACGTTGGCCAGCA
>JAJRTD010000082.1 GCA_024278435.1 Gammaproteobacteria bacterium
CACCATCAAGTCGGCATCAAGGGTGGCCAGCTGCTGCTGCGCAGACAGCTCTTTCAGGGATTCCGGCTGATAAACGGGAATATCATATTCCAGCGCCTTTTCTTTTACCGGGGAGAATTTAAGGCCGCGGCCACGACCGGCCGGCCGGTCAGGCTGGGTAAACACTGCAACCACTTCATGCGGCGACTGGATCAATGCCTGCAGCGCCGGCACGGAGAAGTCCGGAGTACCGGCATAGATAATGCGTAATGAATGACTCACGATTTATAAATCTACAAACAGGAAAGGCTTTTTTGTAACGTTATTTATCTCACCACAGAGGACACAGGGGACTCCACCTTAATGAATATAAAAAATCTAAAAAACCTCAGTGTTATCTGTATCCTCTGTGGTGGAAATCCTGGTCAAAAGCCGCTTAAACGCTGACCGGTGTCCGGCGACTTTCTTCGCGCTGCTGCTTCAGCAAACGTTTTTTAATGCGCTGCTGTTTCAGTGGCGACAAATAATCCACAAACAACTTGCCTTTCAGGTGATCAATCTCATGCTGAATGCAGACCGCGAGCAATTCACCGGCCTGCAGGGTAAATTCATCACCATTGCGGTCCAGCGCCTTTACCGTGACCGTTTCCGCCCGCTCAACGGTTTCATAGATATCAGGCACCGACAGGCAGCCCTCATCACAGGTTTCCGTGCCCTGCTGTTCAATAATCTCGGGATTAATCAGGCACAGGGGCTGGTTCTTTTCTTCTGACGTATCAATGACGATAATCTGCTGGTGCACATTGACCTGCGTTGCCGCCAGCCCGATGCCCGGCGCCAGGTACATGGTCTCGAACATGTCATCCACCAGCTTGCGGATGGAGTCATCCACTGTTTCGACCGGCCTGGCGATAGTTCGCAGGCGCTTATCCGGAAAACGCAATATGTCTAGTACTGCCATAACAAATCATCATAATATTGGCTGAAAATTGCCGTAATCGGCATGTAAATCGTTATTTCTGCTACACTCAGTTAAAAATTGCCTTAGTAATCGAAATTCAACTACTAAGCTGTTGAGAATAATAACAAAACTCCCGACACAATCCAAAAGTCAGAGCACGAAAAACCAGGGAATAAAAATAAAAATGAATAAAGCGACTACTCCCAAGCCACATACCAAACTGCATAATATTGTACCCTTTTTCCTGCTTTCAGGGCTACTTGTGATTAGCACCGGTTGCAGCTCACCTGAACCGCGCCCGGACACAGAGACCGAATCAAGCGAACCGGTTACTATTGAAAAAGCAGAGCCTGCCGCCAAACCGGATAAGCAGATCCGCGTAAAAGCCGTATACCCCCGTCAGTATACCGTCAAAAAAGGCGATACCCTGTGGGACATTGCCAGCCTGTTTCTGCAGGATCCCTGGTACTGGCCGGAAATCTGGCAGAAAAATCCTCAGCTTAAAAACCCGCACCTGATTTTCCCGGGTGATGTATTAACCCTGGTTTATGTCAACGGACAGCCGCAGATCATGGTGAACGGCGAACAGCACAAGGCCGTAGAACAGGCCAGCGGCGACATGCCGGTGAAAAAACTCAGCCCGAGCATACGCGCCACTTCACTGTCCGCCAGCATTCCCAGTATTCCCGGCGATGCCATCCGCCAGTTTTTAAGCAAACCCCGTGTGGTTACCAAAGAAGAACTGAATAATGCACCACGGATTATCGGCAGTGACGAAAGACACCTGATCCTGGCCACCGGCAGCCGGGTTTATATTCGCGGCGAACTGGACAAGGAACGCGTTCGCTTCTCCATCTTCAAGCCCGGCGACAAACTCGTAGATCCAGAGACCGGTGATGTTCTGGGTTATGAAGCAAAATACTCCGGCAATGTACGTATTACCAATTACGATGACCCGGCTACAGGCGATATTACCTTTGCCGAGCGTGAAATCCTGATAGGTGACCGCCTGCTGCCGGAAGATAAAAGCAAGCTGGTAAACCTGTTCTTCCCCCACGCACCGGATACGCAGATAGACGGCCAGGTCATTTCTCTTTATGACGCCCTGTTCGGCGTTGCCCAGTACCAGATCGTAGTCATCAATAAAGGGGAACGTGACGGCGTCGAAGTTGGCCATGTACTGGCCACCTTTACCCAGGGAGAGGTTGTTCGCGACCGCTTTGACAAGCGTCGCAGTAAACCGGTAAAACTACCGAATGAGCGCAGCGGCCTGATCATGGTTTTTAAAACCTTTGATCGCGTCAGCTATGCCCTGACACTGGAATCAAGCCGCGTCATTCACAAGCTGGACTATGTTCATACCCCGAAATTCTAAGTCAATAAATTAATAATCACATGAAATAATAATCATGTAATATTCACGGATGAATAAAGTCAGCATCGAATCCGCAGGGAACGCGGAACAGATCAGCTCCCTCGAAAGCTGGTTAACATTACGGCACATCACCGGTGTCGGCGCCACAACCTTTCACCGCCTGCTGCAGACCTTCGGCAGCGTAGACGCTATCTTCAACGCCCGCCACCAGCAGCTGGCCGATTTGGCACTGAAGCCGGCAGCCATTGATGCAATCAGAAATCCGCAGTCCATCGATATCAGCGCTGACCTCAACTGGGCAGGGCAAAACGACCATCACATCATCACGCTGGCCGATGCCGCCTATCCACCACTGCTAAGAGACCTGCATGACGCACCACCCATATTATATGTAAGGGGCGACCCCGATTATCTGGCACAACCGCAACTGGCCATGGTCGGCAGCCGTAACCCGACCGCCGCCGGCAGAAAAACCGCACAGGAATTCGCCAGCCACCTGTCCAGCATGGGCATTACCATCACCAGCGGGCTGGCCAGCGGTATTGATGGCGCCAGCCACAAAGGCGCACTGCAGGGCATGGCCGGAACGGTTGCCGTGGTCGCCCATGGCCTGGATATCGTTTACCCGGCGGCACACCAGAAACTGGCACAGCAAATCAGCGAACAGGGGGCGGTTATTTCAGAAATGCCGATAAGCACCCAGCCGCAGCGCGGCCTGTTCCCCCGCCGCAACCGTATAATCAGCGCCCTCACCCTGGGCACCCTGGTGGTGGAAGCTGCGCAGAAAAGCGGCTCGCTGATTACCGCCCGTTATGCCGTCGAACAGAACAAGGAGGTTTTTGCCATCCCCGGGTCTATCCATAACCCCATGGCCCGCGGCTGTCACCAGCTGATCCGCCAGGGTGCCAAACTGGTTGAAACCGCCAGTGATATTCTCGAAGAGCTGCGTATTTCCTCCTCCCCGCCACCCTGCAGCGATGATAAAAGCACTGAAAATAATCATGAAAACGCAAAAGATCCGCATCAGACACTTGACCCGGATCACCAAAAACTGCTCAAATGCCTCGCCTATGAACCTGCCAGCATTGACGAACTGGTTCTGCGCAGCCATTATACGGCTGCAGAAGTCGCTTCCATGTTGCTCATACTGGAGCTGGAAGGGATCATCGTATGCCAGGATGGACGATACACATGTGTCCGTTAATCACACATGAAA
>JAJRTD010000083.1 GCA_024278435.1 Gammaproteobacteria bacterium
ACTTTCATCCATAAAAGAAAACAGCAGGTTGATGGCCACGGCCTGTGGTGCACGTTTTTTTACAGCCTGCTGCAGCGTGGCAATGTCCGCTTCACTGAGCTGCTGCAAATGCTCTCCCTGCGCAGACAGCCGCGAGCCCACTTCGATACAGTCGCCAGACTCAAGCAGCGGCGGTTTTTTCAACGGTGCCAGGTTATAAAGCTGGTCACGCGCCTGGCGGCCGATAGTGAGTACATCCGCCAGCCCTTTATTGGTGATATAAACCGTGTGCACGCCCTTGCCTTCGAGTACCGCATTGGTGGCAACGGTGGAACCATGCACCACGGTCAGGTCAGCGGCATCAATTGCCATTTCATTAATCCCCTGCAAGATCGCCTGCTCAGGTGCCTGCGGCGTAGACAGCACTTTGTGGATGCGAACCGACTTTGATTCGTCATCAAAAAGAATGAAGTCTGTGAAAGTACCGCCGGTATCGACGCCAAGGAATTTAGCCATGCGGTATTATAAAAGCTTTTCACTACAGAGGCACGGAGGGCACAGGGTTTTAATTTGTTAACGGCGCCCACGGCGCAGTTAACAATAAAAAGCTTTTATCTGTGTCCTCTGTGGTGAAAAATTCTTTTAGTTTTTAGCTTGCATGTACCATCAATTCAGTAATAATAACGCCCCATGTCATCGCTTATTTCTGTAACCAACCTGAGCCGCTACTACGGCGATTTCTGCGCGGTTAATAACATCAGCTTTGAACTGGCCGCCGGTGATATTCTCGGCTTTCTTGGCCCCAATGGCGCCGGCAAGTCTTCCACCATGCAGATGCTGAGCGGCAACCTGGCCCCGACTTTCGGCGAGATCAGTATTAACGGCATTGACCTGCTGGAACAACCAAAAGCCGCCAAAGCCTCACTGGGTTACCTGCCTGAGAATCCACCGTTATATAAAGAGATGACGGTTAGCGAATACCTGGATTTCTGCGGCCGGCTGCATCAGCTGGATAAAATGCAGCTCAGGGACGCCACTGCTTCGGTTATTGAGCGCTGCGGCCTGAGTGATGTGCACCGGCGTTTAATCCGCAACCTGTCGAAAGGCTACCAGCAGCGGGTTGGTATTGCGCAGGCCATTGTACACTCCCCCCCCGTCATTATCCTGGATGAACCCACGGTCGGCCTGGACCCGATTCAGATCCTTGAAATCCGCCAGCTGATAAAACAGCTGGGTGAAAGCCACGGCATTATTTTATGCACCCATATCCTGCCCGAAGTCCAGGCTGTCTGTAACCGGGTGCAGATTATCAACCGTGGCGAACTGGTTTATTCAGCAGACATGGATGCGCTACTGCAGCAACAGACAAACCGCTTTGATATTTCGTTGACAGCCAGCATTAGCGCCGATGAATTAAAAACCCACAGCATTTTCAGTGCCGTTGATAAAATTGCCGAACACCGTTTTATCGTGGAAAGCGATTTAGCGGATGACCGCCTGTGTGAATATATTGTGCAACAGCAATGGGGACTCAGTCGTTTTGGCCCGCACCGGGTTTCACTGGAAAAAATATTTATTGAACTGACCGCCGGTGATGCCGGCAGCAACGCCAGCGAACAGGCAGCATAATGATACTGACGATTGCTAAACGTGAATTTCGCAGCATGTTTCTGTCACCGCTGGCCTGGGTACTGCTTGCAGTTATTCAGTTTGTTCTTGCCTGGTCTTTTTTTACTTCCATCGAAGTATTTTTCAGCATTCAAAAAGATCTAACCACCATGGCAAACGCACCGGGCGTTACCGACCTGGTAATATCGCCACTGTTTGAAGTGGCCAGCATCATCCTGTTAATGATTACCCCGTTATTAACCATGCGCCTGATCAGCGAGGAAAAACGCAACAGGACCATCAGCCTGTTGCTCAGTTCCCCGGTCTCTATCAGCGAGATCGTTATCGGTAAATACCTGGGACTGCTGTTTTTTATCCTGGTGCTGCTGTTTTTGATTTTACTGATGCCGCTGTCATTAACCATGGGAACGACCCTGGATTTTGAAAAGCTGTTTTCCGGCGCACTGGGACTGTTTCTTATGCTGGCCGCGTTCAGCGCCGCCGGGCTCTATATGTCTTCCCTGACCGACAACCCGGTTATTGCTGCCATCAGCACTTTCGGCCTGTTATTGCTGTTATGGATTATTAACGCCAATAACCCGGCAACGGATGGCAGCAGCGTTTTAAGCTACCTGTCGATGCATACACATTTCTCCAGCCTGTTGCGCGGCATAGTAAACACCAGGGACATTGCCTATTTCTTCCTGTTTATTGGCGGCTTTCTGGTACTGGCCATCCGTCAGCTGGAAACCCAGCGCCTGCAGTCGTGATCGATAAAGAACAATGAAACTATCCCGCCAGTCACGTTTACAGCTCAGTATTCAGAAAATGATTTTTCTGCTGCTGTTTCTTAGCAGCATCGGCATGCTGGCCTGGATAAGCAACCACTATAACCAGCAGTTCGATTTAACGGCAAACAAGCGCCACTCATTATCAGCCAGCAGTATTGATTTGCTCGGCAAACTGGACGAACCGGTCACGGTTCATGCCTACACCACCGATGATGTCAGCCGCCAGGCAGTGAGTGAAATCATCAGCCGTTACCAGCGTGTCAAGGCCGACTTCAGGCTGAAGCAGCTCAACCCGGACATTGACCTGGAACAGGCAAAACAGGACGGTATTGTAATGAACAAACCGTTTGCCTTTGTCATTTATTACAAGGGCCGCAAGGAACCAATCAACTCTTTAAGTGAACAGGCAATCAGCAATGCCCTGCTGCGTTTAAACCGGCGCGATAACCAGCAGCTTGTTTTTTTAACCGGTCACGGTGAACGCGACATCAACGGCAACAACCAGCGCGCCTATTCAGAATTAAAGCAACAGCTCACGGCTACCGGTTTTAACCTGCAAAGCGTCAACCTGCTGAAAAATTCCCTGCCGGACAACACCAGGCTGCTGGTGATTGCCGCACCGGAGCACCCCTATCTTGAAGGCGAAATAACCCGGATAAAAGACTTTATTGCCCATGGCGGCAACCTGCTATGGCTGGCCGATCCCGGGCCACTACAGGGACTGAAGACAATTGCAACTTCACTGGGACTGCAGTTACAGGACGGTGTCATTATCGACAACAACCCTGAACTGAGAAAGACCCTGAATATTCAGCACCCGGCCATTATTCCCGTTACTGAATACTTCCCGCATATTATTACCAGCAACATCCGCTACAACAGCCTGTTCCCGCTGGCACGCGGTATCAGTCCGCTGGATGGTGAAAACACGATCAATCACTGGCAGGCGGAAGCCCTGTTTGCCTCGGCAGGAAAAAGCTGGACCGAAACCGGCGGCCTGAGCGAAGAAATGGTGTTTGATTCCAGCAGTGGTGACATCGCCGGACCGATTACCATTGCGGTTGCCCTGCACC
>JAJRTD010000084.1 GCA_024278435.1 Gammaproteobacteria bacterium
GACCGTTGAAGTGTTTTTGTGAATACGCTGTAGCCCGGCGTAGGCTTGCTCTCTCCCTTTTTGCGAGCCAATGGAACCGGCTTCCCCAAACCGGTTCCGCTTTTGTAACCCGGCCTTTCAGGCCGGGTTTTTTTTTGCATTTAGATAATGAAAGATTAGAAACGATTTACCACAGAGGCACGGAGGACACAGAGCCTCTGTGGTGAATAATGCTGTTATATCCGGGAAGTGTTTGCCAGCTGCAGCCATTGATCCAGTTTGGCGACCAGCTCATCCAGCCCGGTTTTCTTTAAGGCAGAAAATACCTGAACACTGGCATCCAGTTTGGCATCTTTTAGCTGCCTGATGGTCTGCAGCTTGCTTTTCTGCTGGGCGTTGCGTTTGATCTTGTCTGCCTTGGTCAGCAGTATATGGGCGGGTAACTGATAGTGGTGGCACCATTCCAGCATTTGCCAGTCGGTTTCATTGAGCGGGTGGCGAATGTCCATAATAATGACCAGGCCATTGAGCGACTGCTGCTCGCTCAAATACTGCGTCATCAGTTTTTGCCAGGCATTTTTTACCGCAACCGGTACCCTGGCAAAGCCGTAACCGGGTAAATCAACCAGCCGGCGTTTTTCGTCAAGCGCAAAAAAATTGACCAGCTGGGTACGCCCGGGGGTCTTGCTGGTGCGGGCGAGGCCTTTGTTATCACACAGGGTATTGATTGCACTGGATTTTCCGGCATTTGAGCGCCCGGCAAAGGCTACTTCATAACCACCGTCGGGGAACTGTTTGGCTTTTCCGGCGCTGATCAGGAACCGGGCCTGGCGGTAGTAGCGGTTGTCGGGTTTGTTTTTTTCTGCCGGTTTGCTCATTGGCGGCATTATGCACCTTAATAACTGATTAGTGAACTCTTGATACAGGTCATCTTTCATGCAGGGAAATACAGAGTATTCCAATATATTGATATTGAAGGAATAGCGCCGGTAGTGTAGAATTTCGCCACTTTTTTGCCCTTTTCGGGTGTGTATGTTTGGAGTTCAAACAATGAAAAAAATCATTTTTGCTGGTCTGGTGCTGTTTTTTGCAACCTCGGGTACTGCTCTGGCAGGTAATGCTGAAGCAGGTAAAACGAAAGCTGCAGCCTGTGGTGGCTGCCATGGCATGGACGGTAACAGTCCGGTTGCCATGTATCCGAAACTGGCAGGCCAGAACGAAGCCTATATTACAAAGCAGGTAAAAGACTTTAAAGCCAACAGCTCTCGCCAGAATGCGATTATGCTGGGCATGGTTGCCGCTTTAAGCGATGAAGATGCAGCGGATATTGGCGCTTATTTCCAGTCACAGACAACTGCGCAGACCGCGCCGTTTGACGAAAGCAAGATTGCGGCCGGTAAGGACCTGTATAAAGGTGGTGATCTGCAGAAAGGTATTCCTGCCTGTCAGGGATGCCATGGTCCGACCGGTGCCGGTACGGCAGGTGTCGGTTACCCGCGCCTGGGTGGTCAGTATACCGAGTACACGCTGGCCCAGTTAAAAGCATTTAAAGATGGCACGCGCAGCAACGATAACAAGAGCGTAATGCGCTCTATTCTCGAGAAAATGTCAGAAGACGACATGATTGCTGTTGCCAACTATATTGCCAGCATCAAGTAATTTGGTTTAATCGCAACCATGATCCGTCTGGATACCTCCAAAAGGATGGCCATTGCCATCCTTTTTTTTGCCTGAGCACGATTTAATGATGGTACTGTTGGCCTATGCTTGAGATTCAGTCTTTAGAATGTGTACGTGATGACCGGCTGTTGTTCAGTGAGCTGAGCTTTTCCCTGGGCGAGGCGGAAGTGCTGCAGATTGAAGGCCCGAACGGCAGCGGCAAGACCAGCCTGTTGAGAATTCTCTGTGGCCTGCGCCTGCCCGAGGCCGGCCGGGTATTGTGGCAGGGTGAATCGATTCGCAGTAACCGTGAGGATTTTTATGCCAGCATGGTATATATCGGTCACCTGCCCTGTATAAAAGCAGACCTGACCGTGCTGGAAAATGTACGCGCCCTGCTTGATACCCGTTCGCTTACGGTGACCGGTGAGGCCACGGAAGCGGCGCTGGCCAAAGTCGGCCTGGCCAGCTATGAGGATGTGCCGGGAAAAGCACTGTCCTCGGGTCAGCGGCGCAGAATCCTGCTGGCCTTTGTTGAACTTGCCGGTGCCAGGCTGTGGGTGCTGGATGAGCCGTTGACTGCGCTGGACGTGCAGGGCGTGGCGCTGATGGAGTCGATGATACTGGAGCATCGCGCCGCCGGTGGCAGCGTGGTCTTTACCACGCATCATGGCATGCAGCTGGATTGCGAGATGCGCTCGGTGCGTCTGGGTCGCATCGCCAGGTCTGCCGGGCAGGGTGAAAACCAATGCTGAAAGCCTATTACTATCTGTTGATGCGTGATTTGCGGCTGGCTTTTCGCAACCGCCATGAGCTGGCCAATCCGCTGATCTTTTTTGTTCTGGTGGTTACCCTGTTTCCGTTGGCGGTGACGCCGACCACGGAGGCCCTGCGGGCCATGGCACCGGGGGTGATCTGGGTATCAGCTTTACTGGCTGTATTATTGTCGCTGGATCGCCTGTTTAAGGAGGATTTTGATGACGGTTCGCTGGACCAGCTGATGCTGAGTCCGAACCCGCTGGTTATACTGGTCCTGGCCAAGGTGACCGCGCACTGGTTTTTAACCGGCCTGCCGCTGGTTATTATTGCGCCCTTACTGGGCATGTTTATGGCATTGCCGGATGAGGCGGGGGCGGTACTGATTTACAGCCTGTTGCTGGGAACGCCGGTATTGAGTTTAATCGGGGCAATCGGCGTTTCTTTGACAGTTGCAGTGAACCGCGGCGGCGTTCTGTTGTCTTTAATAGTTCTGCCATTGTACATACCGATACTTATTTTCGGGGCAAATGCGGTGGATGTAGCAATGGACGGGCTGCCGGTCAGGGGGCAATTACTGTTTCTGGCGGCCGTGTTAGTATTGGCGCTGTCGCTGGCTCCGCTGGCAACAGCGGTAGCATTACGCATTACCGCTTCACGCTAAGCATGGCAAGATAAAGAAGTAGACGATAGAATGATTAAGAGTATATGGCACTGGATACAACGGTTTTCATCACCCAAACACTTTTACGGGATGTCGGCCAAACTGATTCCCTGGTTTACTGTCAGCGCCCTGTTAGTCGGCCTGTACGGACTGTATCTGGGTTTATTTGTTGCCCCGACTGATTACCAGCAGGGCGAAAGCTACCGCATAATTTTCATTCATGTGCCGGCAGCCTGGATGTCGTTGTTTGTTTACATGGTGATGGCGATATCTTCCGGCATCGGAATTATCTGGCAGATCCGGCTGGCGGACATGGTGGCGGCTGCCAGTGCTCCGATCGGTGCTTCCTTTGCTTTCCTGGCGCTGGTCACCGGTTCCCTGTGGGGCAAGCCGATGTGGGGCGCCTACTGGGTGTGGGATGCGCGCCTGACCTCGGAGCTGATTTTACTGTTTCTATATTTCGGTTATATGGCGCTGCAGTCAGCCATTGAAGACCAGCGCAGTGCGGACAAGGCCAGTGGCCTGCTGGCGATTGTCGGCGTGGTCAACATTACGATTATTCATTACTCGGTGGAGTGGTGGAACACCCTGCACCAGGGCGCGACCGTGGCAAAGTTTGACAAGCCGTCGATGCATATCGATATGCTGATACCGCTGTTATTAATGGCGCTGGCATTCAAGCTGTTTTATGCCGCCGTGGTGCTGGTGCGAACACGTAATGAAGCGCTATACCGCGACCGCAACCGGCGCTGGGTCAGAGAACTGATTAACGAATTATAATGGCAATATTGAAACAGGAGAGCAGCCTGTGAACTGGTCAGAATTTTTTCACATGGGGGGTTATGCCTTTTATGTGTGGACATCCTACGCACTGACGCTGGTTATCGTGGTGGCGAACATTGTTTCGCCGTTGCTGCAGCGCAGAAAAATTATTGCCCGTATTAAACGGGCAATTAAACGTGAAAATATTGAGTTAGCAAAGAGTCATGAATAAAAGAAGCAAGCGCAAGGTATTAATTTTTTCCATAGTATTCGGTATGGCCATTGCCATTGTGCTGTTCCTCACAGCCTTCAATGAAAATATGCAGTATTTCTACAGTCCGACAGAGGTAAAGAATGGTGATGCACCAACCACGCATGCCATCCGTGTTGGTGGTCTGGTCGTGGCCGGCAGCGTGAAGCGTGCCCCGGACAGCCTGAAAATCGAGTTTGATGTGACCGATAGTGCTGAAACCATGACCGTCGAATATACCGGTATACTGCCCGACCTGTTCAGAGAGGGCCAGGGCATTGTTGCCATGGGTCAGCTGCAGGCAGATGGCCGGCTTGTCGCCCAGGAAGTGCTGGCCAAACATGATGAAAATTATATGCCACCGGAAGTTGCTGATGCCCTGGAAAAAGCAGGTCATGTAAGCAAGCAGGATGCCGCAGCTGAAAAAATCTGAAACGGCACTGTTAAGATAAATAGGTTTTAATTGTAAGGCGCCTTAAGCTCGCCCGGACTATCGCCTGACCAGGCACCGAGAAAAAATTATGATTCCTGAACTTGGACATTTTGCCCTGATCATTGCCTTTGCTATTTCCATCGTGCAAAGCATCGTTCCGCTGATCGGTGCCGCTAAAAATGATGCGGCGTTGATTTCAATGGCCCGCCCTGCCGCGCTGGTACAGTTACTGTTTGTCGGCCTGGCCTATGCCGCGCTGACCCACGCCTTTATCGTGCATGATTTTTCCGTGTTATATGTGTCGCAACATTCCAATATGGTACAGCCCCTGATGTACCGTATTTCAGGCGTCTGGGGGTCGCATGAAGGCTCCCTGTTATTATGGACGCTGATTCTTTCCCTGTGGACCATTGCGGTAGCCGTTTACAGCCGCAACCTGCCTGAAATCCTGATGGCTCGTGTACTGGCGGTAATGGCCATGATCAGCACCGGCTTCCTGGCCTTTATGCTGTTTACCTCAAACCCGTTTGAACGGATATTCCCTGTACCGCTAGACGGTAACGAGTTAAACCCATTATTGCAGGATCCGGGTCTGGCGATACATCCGCCAATGTTATACATGGGTTATGTCGGTTTCTCCGTGGCGTTTGCTTTTGCCGTTGCCGCCCTGCTCGGTGGCAAGCTGGACGCAACCTGGGCGCGCTGGTCCCGTCCATGGACTACCGTTGCCTGGAGCTTTTTGACCATCGGTATCGCCCTTGGTAGCTGGTGGGCATATAACGAACTGGGCTGGGGCGGCTGGTGGTTCTGGGATCCGGTGGAAAATGCCTCCTTTATGCCATGGCTGGTAGGCACCGCCTTATTGCATTCACTGGCCAGTACGGAAAAACGCGGCGTGTTTAAAAGCTGGACCGTGTTGCTGGCGATTCTGGCATTTTCACTCAGTCTGCTGGGTACTTTTATTGTGCGTTCCGGGGTGCTGGTATCGGTGCACGCGTTTGCCACCGATCCGGCCCGTGGTGTATTTATTCTCGCCTTCCTGGTGGTGGTTGTCGGCGGCTCGCTGGCACTGTACACCTGGCGCTCGGCTACGGTAGTCAGTTATGGTCGCTTTAAATGGTTCTCGCGAGAATCAGCGCTATTGCTGAACAATATCATTTTCCTTACCGCGGCCGCAGCGGTGCTGGTAGGTACCATGTATCCGCTGGTTATCGATGCTTTTGGCGTGGGTAAAATTTCGGTGGGCCGTCCGTACTTTGATACCATGTTTTCTCTTGTTGCCATACCGCTGCTACTGTTACTGGGCATCGGTCCGGTAATTCGCTGGAAAGGAGACAACTGGTCACGTCTTGCAAAAGTCTATACCTCCATCTTTATCTTTTCGCTGGTGGCGGGTTTACTGCTGCCGTTTTTAATCGAAGACCAGCTAAACATCGCCACCGGCCTGGGACTGGCTGGCGCCCTGTGGGTAGCGTTAACCACGCTGAAAGATTTCTTTACGCGGCTGGCCAGCAGCCGCAAGCTGCCGCTGGCATACAGCGGTATGATCCTGGCGCATCTGGGCGTGGCAGTATTCGTTGCCGGTGTGACGGTAACCATGAGTTACAGCGAAGAGAAGGACCTGCGCATGGTGCCGGGAAACAGTTACAACATTGCGGGCAATGAATTCCGCTTTATCGGCACGCGCAAGGTACAGGGTGCTAACTACGTGGCGGATGAAGCCGTTATTGAAATCTGGCACAACAACGAAAAAACCGGCGAACTGCTGCCACAGAAAAGAACCTATAGCGGTAAAAGTAATCCAATGACCGATGCGTCGATTGATAAAACCCTGTTCCGTGACCTGTATGCTGCTCTCGGTGAAGAGCTGGAAGACGGTGCATGGAGTATGCGGGTTTACTATAAACCGTTAATCCGCTGGATCTGGCTGGGCTGTATTCTGATGACCATGGGTGGTGTACTGGCAATCAGTGACCGTCGATACCGTCAGCCGGCAAAAGAGAAAGCCGGTATCAATAGCGCCGTTGCCAGGGCCTGATAAGAAAATTCGATCATTATTGTAGATAAAATTTTTATGGAAAAGAAACAACAGTCTGTATTACGGCGATTTATGCCACTGATTATTTTTGTGGTGCTGGTCGGGTTTCTGGCAATCGGCCTGACGTTAAATCCGCGGTTGATTCCATCGCCACTAATCGGTAAACCGGCGCCAGCGTTTGAATTGCCCCTGCTGTTGCAGGAAGGCAATTTTTCCGATAAGGATTTTATCGGCCATGTCACACTGTTTAATGTCTGGGCCAGCTGGTGTTTTGCCTGCCGCCAGGAGCATGAGGTTGTTAAGCGTTTAAGCCGCAGCGGCGTACGTATAGTCGGGCTTAATTATAAAGATGAACCGGCTGACGCGAAAAACTGGCTGGCAACACTGGGTAACCCGTACCAGGTGATTGCTGCTGATTATGATGGGCGAGTTGCCATCGACTGGGGCGTTTACGGCGCACCGGAAACCTTCCTGATTGATAAAGACGGCATTATTCGTCATAAGGTCATCGGCCCGCTGTCCGACCAGGAA
>JAJRTD010000085.1 GCA_024278435.1 Gammaproteobacteria bacterium
AATAGACAGTACAACTGCGTCGATGGTATCGCCTTTCTTGTAGTTACGAACGATGTCTTCGCCGTTATCATCCCATGAAATATCAGACATGTGGATCAGGCCGTCAATCTCGCCATTAAGGCCAACAAAGATACCGAAATCAGTGATTGATTTAATGGTACCGGTGACTTTATCGCCTTTGTTATGAGAAGCAAAGAACTCGTCCCATGGATTAGGCTGACACTGTTTCATACCCAGTGAAATACGACGACGTTCTTCGTCGATATCCAGGATCATGACTTCACGTTCTTCACCCAGTGTTACAACAGATGCCGGGTTAACGTTCTTGTTGGTCCAGTCCATTTCAGAAACGTGAACCAGGCCTTCAACGCCGTCTTCGATTTCAACGAAACAACCGTAGTCAGTGATGTTGCTGACTTTACCGAACAGGCGTGAGCCTTCAGGGTAACGACGTGCAATTTCTGCCCATGGATCTTCGCCCAGCTGTTTCAGACCCAGAGATACGCGAGATTTCTCTTTGTCGAACTTGAGGACCATAACTTCGATTTCCTGGCCGACTTCAACAATTTCTGAAGGATGACGTACACGTTTCCATGCCATGTCTGTGATATGTAACAGACCGTCAATGCCACCCAGATCAAGGAAGGCGCCATAATCGGTAAGGTTCTTGACCACGCCCTTGATTGACTTGCCTTCTTCGATGCTTTCCAGCAGTGCTTCACGTTCTTCGCTGTATTCGTTTTCAACAACCGCACGACGTGAAACCACAACGTTGTTGCGTTTCTGGTCCAGCTTGATAACTTTGAATTCCAGTTCCTTGTTTTCCAGGTAGGCAGTATCGCGAACCGGACGTACATCAACAAGAGAACCTGGCAGGAAGGCGCGGATATCGCCCAGCTCGACAGTGAAGCCACCTTTGACTTTACCGGTAATAACACCGGTAATAATCTCTTCGGCTTCGAATGATTTTTCCAGCGTAATCCATGCTTTCGCACGTTTCGCTTTTTCACGTGATAATCGTGTTTCGCCAAATCCGTCCTCTACGGCTTCTAATACCACTTCAACTTCATCGCCGACTGCAACTTCTAACTCACCGGACAGATTGGTAAACTGGCTAACAGGAATAACACCTTCTGATTTCAAACCAGCTGATACGATAACGTAACCATCAGCTATATCGGTTACAGTACCAATAACAACGTTACCGGCACTCATTTCGGTTTGATTCAGGCTTTCTTCAAATAATTCTGCAAAACTTTCAGACATAATAATAAATGGATTGAGTGTTTATTTACCAATGATCAGGTGAATAGAACACAAGTTAAGTTAATTAAACAGCCCGTCTAGCGACAGAGCCCCCTATATTTTCCTGCGGAGAAACACCCGAAAGACATGAGTGGCAAACTAGCGAGTGATCCTCTGGTTTACCCAGAACATGACTTCTTTTGTTACCTGCTCGATATCAAGTGTCGTTGTATCAATGATGATGGCATCCGAAGCGGGTTTCAGCGGGGCTGTCTTCCGGTTCATGTCACGCTCGTCACGTTGACGCAATTCTTCTACAAGACTTGCTAGATTAACATCAATTCCCTTTTCTTTCAACTGCTTATAACGTCTCTGCGCCCTTTCCTCGGCACTGGCGGTTAAATAGATTTTCAGCTCGGCATCGGGGAATACAACCGTTCCCATATCACGGCCGTCTGCGACCAGGCCCGGTGGCTGTAAAAATGCCCGCTGCCGCTGTAGCAGCGCTGTCCGCACCTCAGGAATGGCGGCAATCTCCGAGGCTTTTGCGCCCATTTGCTCGGTACGGATCGACTGCGTGACATCCTCGCCATCCAGAACAATCATCAGCTGGCCGTCTTTTTCCGTGTACGTCACCGATAGATTCTTTGCTATTTCAGCAAGTTGCGTTACTTTTATAGAATCGGTACCACTATCCGGAAACTGCCGTAAAACCTGTAAGGCGGTAATCCGGTATAACGAACCACTATCCAGAATATGCCAGTCAAGATCCCTGGCCACGGCCAGGCAGATGGTGCCCTTGCCGACGCCACTGGGGCCATCGAGGCAGATTACCTGTGCTTTTGAGTCAGTCATGATTTTATAACTCGGGAAATTCCTGACAGTAGGTGCGAACTTATTCGCACAAGGGTGCCAGTGTATTAGCGCATCGTGCGAATAAATTCGCAGCTGCATATTTAATCATCAGAAACCTCGATGTTCAGGCCACAGCCTGTTGCCAGCTCGGCAAAACCCGGGAACGATGTATTTACATTATCGCAGTCTTCAATTTCTATATCGCCGTCAGCGCATAGTGAGGCCATGGCAAAGGCCATGGCAATACGGTGATCATCATGGCTGTGTACACAACCCCCGCCGATACTGCCGCCCTTGCTACCTCCATGGATCACCATGCCATCAGCCGTTGGCTGGGCGTCAACCCCCAGCGCCTGCAAACCATCGGCCATTACCTGGATACGGTCACTTTCCTTGACCCGCAGTTCTTCAGCGCCGGATACCACGGTCTCGCCATCTGCACAGGCCGCTGCCACAAACAGAACCGGGAACTCATCAATCGCCAGCGGCACCAG
>JAJRTD010000086.1 GCA_024278435.1 Gammaproteobacteria bacterium
TGTGTCCTTTTGCCGCGCAGCCATTTCACAATGAAACCATCAGCTATGTGGTAGTAAACGGTAAGAACCTGGAACAGCATTTATTTCAACTGGTCGAAAACACGGCCTCCCTGGAACAGACACCGGAAATTGAAACCAGCCTGATTATCTTTCCCGATGCCTATAAAAGCTTTGACGATTACCTTGAACTGCTGGATCTTGGCAACCGCTTACTGCAAGACCTGAACTACACCGGCGTATACCAGCTTGCCAGCTTCCATCCGGATTACCGCTTTGAAAACAGCAGCGAAGACGATGCTGCCAACTTTACCAACCGATCACCTTATCCGATGCTGCACCTGATAAGGGAAAGCAGTATCGAAAAGGCGGTTGCCGGTTATAAAAATATTGACCAGGTACCACAGAACAATATAAAAGAATTACGCGCAATTGGTTATCAAGCGATGCTGGAAAAATTAAGGAATCTCTGAACAAGTCTGGGTACGGCAGATTTGTTCAGAGATTCCTTAAAGAAGCTGTAAGCTTCTGACAACCGCCACGTCTAATACAGGAAAACAGCCATGGAAACACTCAGCATGATTGCCATAAGCATTGTCATTACCCTGCATCTTGTGTTCCTGGTGCTGGAAATGTTTATGTGGAATACCCCGCTGGGACGCAAAACCTTTGGCCTGAAAACAGAATATGCCAGGCAGTCCGCCACGCTGGCTGCAAACCAGGGGTTGTATAACGGCTTCCTCGCTGCCGGACTGTTATGGGGCCTGGTTGGCAGCGGCGGCAGTGACGCACTGTTATTTTTTCTTGGCTGTATTATTATTGCCGGCACCTACGGCGCCATTACAGTCAAACCCCTGATCCTGTGGATACAGGCTTTACCTGCAGCCATAGCAATGGCGCTTGTTTTACTAACCTGCTAACCGGACAGATTTAAACATGAACACACCCGCACTAAAACAACTCAGCTACTACCTGCTTGCTTTCCCGGTTTTTTTACTGGTCGCCTGCTCACCCTCAAATGACGGCGGTAACCGTACGGAAAAACAACAACCATCAGCCACGGTAGAAACAGCCGCTGATTTCCCTTACCACTTTGAACCGGTGGCAGATAATACCTGGGTAATGCATGGTCCACTCGAACTGCCGAACCCGCAAAACAAAGGTTTTATGAACAACCCGGGACTGGTAAAGACCAGCGCCGGCCTTGTCATTATTGATCCCGGCTCCACCGTCCATGTTGGCAAACACGTTATTTCTGAGATTAAAAAAATAAGCGGGCTGCCCGTTGTTGCCGTTTTCAATACGCACATCCATGGTGATCACTGGCTGGCGAACCAGGCCATCAGGGAAACCTACCCGGGTGTAAAAATTTACGGCCACCCAAAAATGCGGGCTGCGGTTGCAAACGGTGAAGGTGATAACTGGGTAGCGTTAATGGAGACCATGACCGATGGCACCAGCAAAGGTACCAGGGTTGTGGCGCCGGACCATAGCGCGGATGACAGTAATGTATTCAAGGTTGGCAACACCCAGTTCAGGGTTCACCATTATGGCGTAGCGCACACCAATAATGACATCATGATCGAAGTTGTTGAAAACTCGGTACTGTTTCTCGGCGACAATGTACTGGCGAAACGCCTGCCCCGTATGTCAGACGGCACTTTCCAGGGCAGCATTGACACCATTAACAAGGTACTGGAAAACGATATAAAAACCTGGGTACCCGGCCACGGACCAAGCGGTGATAAAACCATGGTACAGAATTATCTAAACTATATATCGCTGATTTACCAGGCCGCGCAGCAGGCATTTGAAGACGATCTCGACAGCAGTGATGTTATCGCTATTACCCGCAAGAGCACGGCCGCCTACAAGGACTGGTCGGGGTATGAAGAGCAGCTGGGGCCGCATGGTGCACAGGCGTATGCCGAGGTGGAAGCCGCCGAGTTTTAATTATTGCAGGTGTAAATTTATAAAGGCAGACGGATTTCCTGCGCTTTTTCCATTTCACCGATAGCCGATTCCAGGTCTACCTTGTCCGGGTTGTCCACCGGCTGCTGTTTCAGCTTTTCATACAACTGCGCCTGCTCCCAGGTTTCATAACTGCCATCGGTATCCTGCATATAACCGGCCCAGGGGATAAACTTGGTCAGCGGAAACAGCTGGCCTTCACTGGGCGAAATATCGACATTAAGCCCGGAAATAAACATCACTTTCTTCCCCTGGTAGGCCGGCTCCTGCACCACGGTACGAAAAGCACGATCAAACTCCACCTGGGTATTGACCTGGGCAGCCGTTAACGCCGGCCATTTTGAAGTCACAATATAGGGCATAACATCAATCAGGTTATGCTCAAGATGGTCACGGCCTTCATCATGGTGACTGATAATACGCCGGTAAAAAAACAGGTCCGGGTGCAACCGGTTGCCGATGGCTTCACCCTGCCCGTTTTTCCACTGGTAACCGCGCTCATCAGACCGGTTGAGATAACTGACTAACGCCGGCGTTACGGTAAAAATTTTTGAAGTACTGAGCGCGCCGATAGCCACCGGTTTTCCCCGGGCATCCATCTCCAGTATTTCATTCAGTTTGAGCAGCAGGCCCTGCTCACGATCGGCATGCAATAATGAATTATCAATAATAATCTGTGGCCGGCCGTTTTCATCTTTACGCAGATGGATATTTTTTCTGGCAAATGCATATTCACCGGTATACCAGTCCAGGGTGCCGCAGATTTTGCCGCAATTGGCGGTCTGTTTTTTCTCGGCAGTCTGCAGGCGCCGGTAGACACCGAACTGCTGCGCCAGCGGATCATAACCGACATGGCTGGCCTGGATAATGACCAGGTCCTTGCCGTGATGGGCGTGCGGGCCGTGACGGTCGGTGGCCACGATGCCACCCACCAGGCCGTGGTTAAACGGGAAGGTACCGAAGTGCTTGGCCATAAGAATGATGGGATAACCCTGGCTTTCATCCGAGCAGAATGCCCGTGAAGGCATGATCTTCCCCCGCTCGAAACCCCGGGAAAGCGCCAGATTGTAAAGACGTGGCATAAACTGGCTGTAACGCATGGCCACATCAGACATGTGAAATGCGCCCAGCAGTCCGGTGACTGATCCGCTGGTTACATACATATACCTGCCCCCCTGTTATTAATCACTGTCAACAACCGAATGCTTACAGCTTCTCACAGATACGGCAGGTTTTCATCCATGAAAACGTACGGATCAGGAATAAATGCCGTGCTCACGAGTAGCCAGGAACTTTATCTTCGGCCATTTTTCAATGGTCATATCCAGGTTGACCCGGGTCGGCGCAATGTAGGCCAGGTCGCCGGCATGGTCCAGCGCCAGGTTGCTGGACTGGCGTTCCTTGAATTTGGCCAGTTCTTTTTCATCATCACATTCGATCCAGCGTGCCGTGGTCACATTGACCGCTTCAAAGCTGCAGTCCACACCGTACTCATGCATCAGCCGGTGTTTCACTACCTCAAACTGCAATACACCCACCGCGCCCAGGATCAGGTCATTGTTTTTTAACGGCCGGTAGAGCTGGGTGGCGCCCTCCTCACATAACTGGATCAGGCCTTTTTGCAGGGCTTTCATTTTCAGCGGGTCCTTTAACTGCGCACGGCGAAACAGTTCGGGGGCAAAGTTCGGGATCCCGGTAAAGGCCAGGTCCTCACCCATGGTAAAGGTATCACCGATACGCATGGTGCCATGATTATGCAGACCTATAATATCACCGGTAAACGCCTGCTCAACATGCTCGCGGTCGGAGGCCATAAAGGTCACCGCATCGGCCAGTTTTATATCCTTGCTCAGGCGCACGTGTTTTACCTTCATGCCTTTTTTATAGGTGCCGGAACAGATGCGCACAAAGGCAATGCGGTCACGGTGGCCCGGATCCATATTGGCCTGGATCTTGAACACAAAACCGGTGAATTTTTCTTCTTCCGGCTCGACCACCCGGGTCTGTGTCTCCCGTGGTTTCGGCGCCGGCGCAAAATCGTTTAAGGCATCAAGCAGTTCAGCCACACCGAAATTATTAATACCGGAACCGAAGAAAACCGGGGTCAGCTCACCTTTCAGGTAGGCATCCAGGTCAAAAGCATGGCTGGCGCCTTTGACCAGTTCGATTTCATCACGCAATTCGACGGCCATGGTGCCGAGAATGTCGTCCAGCTGCGGATTATCCAGCCCTTCAATCACGTCACCCTGCTGTATTTTTCCACCGTGGGTCGCGCTGAAAAAATGCACGGTATTAGTCATCAGGTTGAACACGCCCCTGAAGTTTTTACCCATGCCAATCGGCCAGGTAATCGGTGCGCACTGGATATTTAAAATATCTTCAATCTCGTCCAGGATATCAATCGGCTCACGCGCCTCGCGATCCATTTTATTGACAAAGGTGATAATCGGCGTGGTGCGCAGACGACATACGTCCATTAATTTAATGGTGCGCTCCTCAACACCCTTGGCGGCATCAATTACCATCAGGGCAGAGTCAACCGCAGTCAGGGTACGGTAGGTATCTTCAGAGAAATCTGCATGGCCCGGTGTGTCCAGCAGATTGATAATGCAGTCTTTATGCGGAAACTGCATGACCGATGAAGTCACGGAAATACCACGCTGCTTTTCCAGCTCCATCCAGTCCGAAGTGGCATGACGCGCTGCCTTGCGGCCCTTCACCGTGCCCGCCATCTGTATGGCGCCGCCGAACAGCAGCAGCTTTTCAGTCAGCGTGGTTTTACCCGCATCGGGGTGGGAGATGATGGCAAACGTGCGTCTCTTATTGATTTCATTGATAATATTACTGTCTGACAATCTCTTTTCTCCAAATATGTACACAGATATGTACACACTTATAAATCCACTCACACCCTGAAACAGGCAATAAAAAAGCTTACTATTCTAGCCTTGAACA
>JAJRTD010000087.1 GCA_024278435.1 Gammaproteobacteria bacterium
ATCACTCTCTGCTGCGGCAGGCGTCACTTTCGCAGCAGCAATGTCTGCTTCACCAGTAGCTAACGCTGATGCAAATCCTTTTGGCATGCAGAATATGGAAGGCGGTTACATGCAGCTTGCTGAAGGCAAATGCGGTGAAGGAAAATGCGGCGGTAAAATGAAAGACAAGAAAACAGCCGAAGCTGAAAAGATGAAGAAAGAAGGCAAATGCGGCGCAAGTCACAAAAAAGAAATGGGTGGCAAATGTGGCGCTAAAATGAAAGACAAGAAAAAAGACGATATGGAAAAGATGAAAAGCGAAGGTAAATGCGGCGGTAAAAAATAAGCCCGTATAGCTTTACAAGCATCAAGCAAAAAAGCCCCGGTTTACCGGGGCTTTTTTATGCATGAAGCAATAAGATTTTTCACCACAGAGACACAGAGAAAAGCTTTTTATGTTTTACTGCGCCGCAGGTGCAGTAAAAAAAATAAAACTCCGTGTCCTCTGCGTCTCTGTGGTGAATCGAATTTAAACAGGAATTTCAATACATTAACTGAACTTTGCAAAGATTTACAGTGTCAACAAAACTACGTTCTCAAACCAGACGTCATTGAAGGAATACTATGAATAATCTAATAAGCCTCGGATGCAAGGCCCAGTCACTACTCAATAAAACCCGTGCCATTGATTTTCTCGGCCCGCTGGCACTACGTTTATACCTGGTGCCGATATTCTGGATGGCCGGCAGCAAGAAACTGGCCGACATCGAAAGCACCGCAGAGTGGTTTGGCAATCCTGACTGGGGGCTGGGCCTGCCTTTTCCTGAACTGCTGGCATGGATGGCGTCACTGACCGAAGCCGGCGGTGCTGTTTTACTGCTGGTCGGGCTCGGCGTGCGCTGGATATCCATTCCACTGATGACCACCATGATTGTGGCGGCCGTTACCGTGCACATGCAAAACGGCTGGCTGGCCATCGCCGAAGGCAGTGGATTTTTTGCCAGCGAGCGCACCGCCGGCGCCATTGAACGCCTTGATGCGGCAAAAGAAATTCTGCAGCAGCACGGAAACTACGACTGGCTGACCGAAAATGGTAGTATCGTTATATTAAACAACGGTATCGAGTTTGCTGCCACTTATTCCATCATGCTGTTAGTGCTGTTTTTTATCGGCCCCGGCAAAGCCAGTCTTGATTACCTTATCAGTAAAAAATTCGGTCAGTGTTAATCACTGCAAACCCTGGCTACTGAAACACAAAGGACATCCATGACAAATCAATATTACCCTGTGAATGGCGCCGGCCTTGGCCTGCGCAGGGAAAACCTGGATGACATGCTCGAAGCCATGCAACAGGGAACGCTTGCCCCGGTCAATTTTATGGAGGTGGCCCCGGAAAACTGGATCAATGTTGGCGGCAGCTTCGGTAAAAAGTTCAGCCAGTTCACCGAACAGTATGATTTTGTCTGTCACGGCCTGTCATTATCCATTGGCAGTCCCTCGCCGCTGGATGAAGACCTTGTAAAAGATATCGGTTGCTTTATGCAGAACCATAGCATCAAGCACTACAGTGAACACCTGACCTACTGCTCGGATGACGGCCACCTGTATGACCTGCTGCCCATTCCTTTTACCGAGGAAGCCGTGCACTATGTCGCCGCGCGCATCCGCCGGGTACAGGACATCCTGCAGCAGGAAATCTCCATGGAAAACGCCTCCTACTACACACCGGCACCCGGGCAGGAAATGCAGGAAATCGATTTTATCAACGCCGTGCTGGACGAAGCAGACTGCGGCCTGTTGCTGGACGTCAATAATATCTATGTTAATTCCGTTAACCACAACTATGATGCCATTGATTTTTTAAAGCAGTTACCTGCACAACGCATACGCTATGCGCATATTGCCGGCCACTATAATGAAGCCGACGACCTGCTCGTTGACACCCATGGCGCCGATGTGGTCGACCCGGTATGGGATATCCTGGAACAGGCCTACCGGCACTTTGGCGTGTTCCCCACATTACTTGAACGGGACTTTAATATCCCGCCGCCTGGCGAACTGCTCAACGAAGTAAAACAGATTGCCGATGCCCAGCAAAAAATGGCAGCACGTTCAGCTGGAGGCCTGACTCGATGAGCAAGCCGTCATTTACAAAGCACCAGTATGCCTTCACCGCCCATATCCGCGACCCGCAACGCAACGCCAAACCGGAGGGCATTGAAGACCGGCGCATGAAAATATACCGCGAGCTGCTGTATAACAATATAGAGAACTTTATTGCCAGCGGCTTTCCGGTCATCCGCAGTATTTACAGTGATGACCACTGGCACAAAATGGTGCGTGATTTTTTTGCCAGCCACCACAGCAAAACACCCTACTTTCTGGAGATCTCCCGGGAGTTTATTCACTACCTGCAAAACGAAAGGCAGCAACAGCCGGAAGACCCTGCCGGGCTTGTCGAACTGGCACATTATGAATGGGTGGAACTGGCACTGCACGTATCGGATGAAACCATTAGCATGGACAATATCAATGCCAATGGCAACCTGCTGAAGCAACACCCGGTGTTCTCACCTCTCGCCTGGCCACTGGTCTACCAGTTCCCGGTGCATACCATGGGACCGGGCAGCCTGCCGGCAGAAGCCCCTGAACAACCTACCTACCTGGTGGTTTACCGTAACCGCAACGACAAAGTGAATTTTCTTGAAATCAATCCGGTGACTGCACGCCTGATCAACCTGCTGCAGGAAAATGAAGAGGTCAGTGGTCAGGATGCCATTGAACAGATTACCCGGGAAATGAACCACCCCAACCCTGAAACGGTAAAACACGGCGGCATGGCAGCGCTGCAGGAATTACAGCAGTACGGTATTATCCTGGGCACCCGTAACCAGTGACCAGCGGATATAAGGAGATATTACTATGCCAGTGTATAAAATCGCTTTACTGTTTTCATTAACCGGCCTGGTCGCCTGCAGTACACAGAACTGGTACAGCGGCGCGCAATCGGCACAGACAGCACACTGCATGAAACAGCCGCAGGCAGAATATGATGACTGCATGCAGCAGTCCGGTAAAAGCTACAACGAATATGAAAAAGACCAGGAAGAACTGATCAGGGAAGCCGCACCAGCAGAGCAGTAAGGCTGTTTATTGCTTTTCGCACCTATCTCCCTGCACCCTAACCTGCCGTATAAATTCAACAGGCTCCATTTGCACGTTTTCGCGTCTTTTGCGTTATTCACGGACTGTTTTTTACGCTTTTGTTTTTTTAAACAGCCAGACACAACCCGTGCGATTACAAGCAATGTCACTCAATCTTTCGTGACTGCATTTCCCGGAAAAACTCCCTGAAAAAAACCATCCCCGGACAGATGCCGATAACCGCAGCAATAACGAAAAAGGTGGCGGGTAAATACAATAGCCAGTGCACCACATCAAGGCCGGTCAGCCAGATGCCCGCCCACAGGAAAAGACCAAAGAAAAGGAAAAACGCTCTTGAAG
>JAJRTD010000088.1 GCA_024278435.1 Gammaproteobacteria bacterium
CAGCCAGTGGGCAAAATCATCGGCGCTAAAAAGCGAAACGGGCGGGGTGGTCGATGCATCCCGGGCCTGCGCAGAGGAAAAGACGATGACACAAAGAACAGCCAAAACCGTCCTGCCAGAGCGGCAAAACAGGGCTGTTATTTGCCTGTATAACACTTTACCTAACATCCTGATCATCTGTTTGTGTCAGGAATGTGCTGGCGCAGCAGAGGGTTACAGTTTTTAATGGTCACCTGTCCCTGCAGCAGGTTACCGCGTGAATACTCTCTGAAATGACAGGTATTGGTTTCCGGATTGTAATTTTCAATCCATAAATTATCATCTTTCCAGGTCGCCGCCAGGTGAACCTCATCATCCGGTACTGAAATTGACATGACACCGCCGTAACGTTTTACAAATACCTGCTGAAAATGAAAATAGTAGGCCGCAAAACCGATAACCATGACAACAGCCGCAGCAATCAATGCCATTTTCCATTCCTCATTTTTATAGCCGATGAGATACACGATGCCCAGTGCCATCGCAATAACGGTAATCCAGTAGAAGTAAGTAATCATAGCAAGCCTCTTTTTATCATTTGAGCAATCATCAACAGCAGATTCCATAATAATCCATATGGACTGATAATTAAAAAATAAAAACTTGATTCACCACAGATTAGGGCAGGGAGCCCGTAAGTAGGACAACGCAGAAGCAGTTGTCGAGACACAGAGAACACAGAGTTTTTTCTTTGTTAACCGCGCCGCAGGCGCAGTTAACAACAAAAAGCTTTCTCTGTGCCCTCTGTGTCTCTGTGGTAAATAACCGTTTTTTCTTTTTTCAATTTACGGTTCCAGTCGTGTCGCTCCCAGCTGCATCCCCAACGGCCCGCGCGGAACAGAAAAACTGAACACCTCGCCATTGCGATAAACAGTTATTGAAACATATTCACCCAGCTGCCCCTGTGAGGTTGCATCTTTCAACTCCTGCCAGTTAAACATGCGTTTGTTATCGTAACTGAGCACGATATCACCTTTTTTAATACCGGCCTGCTCAGCAGCCGACCCCAGCATAACCGATGCAATCCGGATACGGTTGTTCTGCCGGCTATTGTACAAATATTCATCATAGCGCTGCTCACCCAGCTCCTCTCTCAGATCGATATCCTGGCTGTTGATTGCTTCCAGCTCATCATAGTAGCGCTGGCTGTTCATATAGCCTTCTCTTCTGGCACGGTCCTGCAGTTCCAGCCGCTTCAGTTCTATTGCATTTTTTCTGCGAACAATATCTTCGGCAAAAGAGGGATCAATGCCGCCCCTGATCAGGTTATCCAGATTATATAAACGCCGGTTCAGGTAGGAGGGCACACGGCTGTTTATCGACAGCGGGCGGGAAACGCCAGCGACCGAATCGTGGTCATCAGCCACTGATGGAACCGACAGGTCCTGCAAGGCCAGTTCCATCTGTCGCAACTGCTGCTTGATTTCTCCGAGTTCAGCCTCGACAACATCCAGCCGTGATTCGTCACTGACTGAAAACGGATTGCTTGAAAGGCTGGCGGCTGGCGGCCGGCGCGAAGCGAGCTGATCGTTTGCTTCGCCAGTATCGCGGTTTCCACTTCCATCACTAAAGAGCACGTAGCCGGCAGCAATACCAGCCAGCAGAAAAGCCACAGCGGTTATTAGCGTTTTATTCATCTATCAGTCATTTACTAAAAACTGTATTAATCGATCTTTGTCAGCAAAGGTTGCCGAGCCGTATTGTAAAAAACTTTAAAAACGAATCACCACAGGGCACAGAGACAACTTTTTATTGCTAAGGATACTCTGAATAAGTGTCATTCAGAGCGCAGCGAAGAATCTTATGCTCCGTAACTATCTGATTACACTGTGGTATAAGATCCTTCGACTTCGCTCAGGATGACAATAAGGACTTATTCAGAGCATCCCTAACAACCAGATAAAACTCTGTTTCTCTGTGCCTCTATGGTTAAACGCTTTTGATACCGGCATTATGCTTTATCAGAATCCTGTTTTTCAGATGGCTTGCGGCGTTTTCCGATATTCTTCCTGTCGCGCAAGCGGTTTTTGGTTTTTTTAACGCTCCGGATTTTTTCTTTTACTTTTTTTCTTTTTTTACCGTAGGCCTTGCCGGAGGATTTTCTGTTTTCAGGGCCTTTGAATTTGGCCGCCAGAGATGAAATTTTATGCTCAGCACAGTCGGTTTTCAGGAAGTTTTCGATGCTGACCATTTTGTTCCATTCGTTGGCATTGACCAGTGTATAGGCCAGGCCTTCGCCGGACATCCTGCCGGTGCGCCCGATACGATGCATATAGTCTTCACCGTTACGCGGTACATCGAAATTAATAATTAAATCCAGCTCGGGTATATCCAGGCCACGCGAGGCAACATCGGTGGCAACCAGCACTTTGACTTCACCGCCCCGGAACCGGCGTAACAGCTGGTTACGCAGTCCCTGTTCAATATCTCCGTGTATAAAGGCATTTTCTATATCTTTTGACTGCAGCCAGGCGGCAATGCTGTTAACGGTTTCTTTCTTGTTGGCAAAAATAATGGCCTTGTTGAATTTCTCATTCTGCAGCAAGTGCCGGCACAGTTTCATCTTGTGTTCATTGTCATCGGCAAGGATTTTCTTCTGCATCACGTTGCTGTTGCTTTCCCTGGCGCTGTCAACCATGATTTTTTCAGGCTGGGTCAGTACCTGGTCGACCAGTTCCGAGAATTTTCGCTGGTTAAAGCTGGCGGAATACAGCAGGGTCTGGCATTCCTCGCTGCACTGGTGGGCGATACTGATGACATCATCACTGAAGCCCATGGCCAGCATGCGATCGGCCTCGTCCAGCACCAGGATATTAATGGCATCAAGATCCAGCACCTCGCGTTTGACATGCTCCAGCAGGCGTCCCGGTGTGGCAATCACGATATCCGGCATTGCCTGCAGTGCCTTGATCTGGTGTTTCGGATCTTCACCGCCGATAATAATGACGGTGTCGATTTCCGTGTATTGCGCGAGCAGGGTGCACTGCTTGTTGATCTGCCGGCACAGGTCGCGTGTGGGCGCGAGGATCAAGGCCTGGGTCCACGGCTGCGGATTATCGAGTATCTGCTGCAGCATGGGCAGCACATAGGCCACGGTCTTGCCGCTGCCGGTTTTTGCATTGACGATCAGGTCCTTGCCTTCCAGTGCCTGTGGTATGGCCGCAGTCTGAACTTCTGTCATTTCCTTAAATCCAAGAAACTCAAGCGCGTCCAGCAACGGGTCGTCAATTAATAGAGAAGAAAACAAATCAGTACCTGTGATACAGTTATTTACAATGATCAATTATAATCGATATAGGCCTGTTACCTGGAGAGTATTTACCATGAAGTTTACAAAACGCCGTCAGTTTCTGTCATTACTGGGTATCGGTGGCGCCGGGCTGGTTGCCGGCAAGGCTGGCGCACATCATTCTGACACCCATTTCGATGAAGAATCCAGGCATAAACTGGTGTACCAGTGCAACAAGGCCGATGCGGAATATCTCGAACACATCCTTTTTTCCTGCGGTGAAATGCTGCGCAAGTACGGTGACGACATCGAGCTGGTCATTGCAACTTTCGGCCCGGGTTTGAACCTGCTGGCAAAACAGCCGAAACGCCCTATATCAAAAGAACACCAGCAACGGGTCGAATCACTGGCCGCCTACGGGGTACGCTTTCAGGCCTGCGGTAATACCATGAAAACCATGAAGTGGACGGAAAAGGATATGCTTGATATTTCCGTTATTGTACCGATTGGCATCGACGGTATTATGCAGTTGCAGGAGCAGGGGTTTAGTTATATCAGCTGGTAAAAACTGTTTTCACCACAGAGACACAGAGGGCACAGAGTTTTCATGTTAACCGCGCCGTAGGCGCGATTAACAATAAAGCGATTTTCTCTGTACCTCTGTAGTGAATAAAATATTTTTCAGGTAGCGACGATAACCCGTACCGCATCGAGACGCAGATTGGCGCCCTCAATCACCTCTGTCAGCATAGACAGCTGCTTTTCAAAATAGGCAATTTCTTCCGTCCGTATATTAGGATTTACTTTAGATAACGCTTTTAAACGATTGATTTCTTTGGAAAGTGTTTCAGTGGCAACCTGTTGAGCCTGCTGCAGAACCTTTTCTGATTTCAGCTCGGCATATTTCTCGCTGCGCTGCAGCATGGCTTTCAGTATCTTCTTCTTGGCCTTGACCACCTTGATACCAATACCGCTATCGACGAACTGGCGGTTGTCATTAATGGTTTTATGCAGAAGTTTTATATTGTGGTCGGCACCGCGCTCGTCACAGACCACCCGGATCATGGTCGGTGGCAGATAGCGGTTGCTCTGCAGTTCTTCAACCGGTGCGCTTTCCAGGGAAAACAGGCATTCCAGTAATACACTGCCGGCCGTTACCCCGCTGTACTCAACAGCGGTTACCGCGGTATTGCCCATTTCGTTACTTAATACCATGTCGATGGCGGTATTGGTCAGCGGATGTTCCCAGCTGATGTAGTGTGCATCTTCGAAGGTAAGGGCGATATTACGCTGGTAGGTAATGGTCATACCGTCTTCGCCAAGGCCGGGAAAGCGGTTAATCATGTGCTCGGTCGGGGTGATAATAAAACAGCCGTCGCTGTGCAGTTCATTATCAATACCGAAACAGTCATAAACGCTTTCCATGTAATCGGCCAGCTGGGTCGACTGGTCCTGTTTTTCGGCGCGCTGTTTGAGATCCAGCGCCACCGCCGGGCGGCAGGAATTGTATTCCAGCAGGCGGTCACGGCCACGCTGCAGCGCGCTGCTCAGTTCACCATGAAGTGTTTTTGACTGAGCAATCAGCGTTTCCAGTCCGGCCGCTACATCGCTGACTGCGCCGGCCTGGGACTCATTCAACACCGCAAGCAGATCGTGGTATACCCTTTTATACACCGAGTGCCCGGCCGGGCAGGTGTGCTCGAATGCCTGCAGGGCTTCGTGGTACCAGCGAAAGCAGCTGGTCTGTGCCGAGTGTTCCAGGTAAGGCACATGGATATGGATGGTACTGTCCTGGCCGATGCGGTCAAGCCGTCCGATACGCTGTTCCAGCAGGTCCGGGTTCAGCGGCAGGTCAAACATGACCAGGTGATGGGCAAACTGGAAGTTACGGCCTTCGCTGCCAATTTCGGAACACACCAGTACCTGGCTGCCGGTTTCAAAATCCGCAAAAAAAGCCGCCGCGCGATCACGTTCGACAATGCTCAGGCCTTCATGGAAAGCGGTGGCATGCAGGCCGGTCCGGGTCTTAAAGTGCTGGGTAATGTCCAGCGCGGTGTCGGCATGGGCGGCGATCACCAGCACCTTCTGCGGATACAGTTCGGCGCATTTTTTCGTCAGCCACTCGATACGCGGATCAATCTGCGTCCAGTGTATGGCTGGCGACTGCGCCTGGTACAGCATCTCCGGACTCAGCAGCAGCTCAGGCTCTGTTGCCACCAGCGACCGGTATTCGGCTACTGCCGCCAGCGGACAGGCATGCAGTTCACGGTCGGGAAACCCCTTGACCGCAGCCCGGGTATTGCGGAACAGCACCCGGCCGGTACCATGGCGGTCGAGCAGGTGTTCAACCAGTTCGATACGTGCCTGTTTGATGCGACTTTCATCTGCATCCCGGCGGCCGCTGACCAGGTCCAGCAGGGCGACGTTATCGCCTTCATCGATGGTGGCCTTGATCAGTGTTATATCTTCTGCGCTCAATACCTTGTCATTCAACAGATCCTCGATCACCTGCGCATAAGGCTCATAGTTTTCCTCTTCTTCAATAAAATGCTGAAAATCAGGAAAACGGTCCGGGTCCAGCAGGCGCAGGCGAGCAAAATGGCTTTCCTTGCCCAGCTGCTCCGGGGTGGCGGTAAGCAACAGCACACCACGGGTCTGCCGACTTAACTGCTCAACCACCATGTATTCAATACTGGGCTCCTCCGGCGACCATTGCAGATGGTGCGCTTCATCCACCACCATCAGATCCCATTCACCGAAGACGCACTGTTCAAAGGCCGTAGAGTTACTGACTA
>JAJRTD010000089.1 GCA_024278435.1 Gammaproteobacteria bacterium
CCGGTGTTGATATCCCGCTGATTTTTGAAAAAGAAGGTGAAGCCGGTTTCAGAAAACGTGAAGCCGCCGTCATCGACGAACTCACCGCGAAAAACAATATCATCCTGGCCACCGGTGGTGGAGCCATCCTTGACGAAACAAACCGGAAACACCTGGTCAACCGCGGCACGGTGTTTTATCTTAAAAGCAGCCTCAACACCCTGATAGAACGCACCAGCAAGGACAAGAACAGGCCCCTGCTGCATGCCGATGAACCCGCTGAAGTTATCCTGCAACGCCTGTTGCAACAGCGTGGCCCGCTGTATGAAGAAACCGCCGACTACATTATCGAGAATGCAAACAACTCGATTCACGACGTGATACAGGCTATCATTAAGATTCTTAACAAGTAACACAGCACTCCTGACAGAAACAAACAGATGACAACATTAATGGTTGACCTCGGAGAACGCAGTTATCCGATTTATATTGGCGAATCCCTGCTGGGACAGACAGAGCTGCTGCAACAGCATATTCCCGGAAAAAGCGCACTGATTGTAAGTAATGAAACCGTGGCACCGCTTTACCTTGAAAAAACCCGGGCCATGTTAGGCGGCCTGCGCCATGAAGCGGTAATCCTGCCCGATGGTGAAAAATACAAGAACCTGGAAGTCCTCAACCGGATTTATGACAGCCTGCTACGTAACCGTTTTGACCGCAATACCACGGTCATTGCCCTTGGCGGCGGCGTGGTTGGTGACATGGCCGGCTTTGCCGCCGCCAGCTACCAGCGCGGTGTACACCTTATCCAGATTCCTACCACCCTGCTCTCCCAGGTCGACTCGTCCGTTGGCGGAAAAACCGGGGTTAACCACCCGCTGGGCAAGAACATGATCGGTGCCTTTTACCAGCCCCGGGCCGTGATTGCCGATACCGATACCCTGGACACCCTGCCGCAGCGCGAATTAAGCGCCGGCATTGCCGAAATCATCAAGTACGGCCTGATCTGTAATGCTGATTTTTTCAGCTGGCTGGAAGACAATATGTCCCTGCTGCTGGCCCGGGACAAAACCGCGCTGGCCTATGCCATCGAAGTATCCTGCCGCACCAAGGCTGAGGTGGTTGCCGCCGACGAACGCGAAAGCGGAAAACGCGCCCTGCTAAACCTGGGACATACCTTCGGCCACGCCATCGAAAACGGCATGGGTTACGGTGTGTGGCTGCATGGCGAAGCCGTCGGTGCCGGCATGTGCATGGCCGCTATCATGTCAAACCAGATGGGCTGGATGAGCGATGAAGAAACCGAACGAACAATCAAGCTTGTCGAGCAGGCAAAACTGCCGACAAAAGCGCCGCCATCGATGAGTGCTGAACAATTTATCAACCTGATGTCTGTGGACAAAAAGGTTCTGGATGGCGTTATGCGCCTGGTACTGATGAAGGGCATTGGTAATTCAGTGGTAACCAGCGATTACAGCCCAGAAGATTTAAACCGGGCACTGCAACAATCCATTGCCGCCTGATGACAGGCAAACCGACATGACAGACACCAGCAGCTACAGCGGACACCTGATCGATTACGCCTGTGATGATACAAAATCACTGGGCCGTAACCATGAAGAATCACACCCGACCTACCGCAATGAATACCAGCGCGACCGCGACCGCATTATTCATTCCGCTGCCTTCAGGCGACTGGAATATAAAACCCAGGTTTTTGTTAACCATGAAGGCGACCTGTTCCGCACCCGTTTAACCCACTCGCTGGAAGTCGCCCAGATCGCCCGCAGCATTGCGCGTGAACTACGCCTGCACGAAGACCTGACCGAGGCCATCGCGCTGGCGCATGACCTTGGCCACACGCCTTTCGGTCATGCCGGGCAAACCGCGCTAAACAACTGCATGAAGGATTTCGGTGGCTTTGAACACAATATACAGTCACTGCGCGTGGTCGATAAACTGGAACAGAAATATGCCGACTTTGACGGCCTCAACCTGACCTTTGAAACCCGCGAAGGCATTTTAAAACACTGCTCAATACTCAATGCAGAAAACCTCGGCGAAATCGGCCAGCGTTTCCTGGATAAAACCCAGCCCAGCCTTGAGGCCCAGCTGACCGATTTTTCCGACGAAATCGCCTACAACAATCACGACATCGATGACGGCCTGCGTTATGGCCTGATCCGTATTGACGATTTATTAAAAGCCGAGCTGTTCCGCAGCCAGTACGATATCGTTAATAAAAAATATCCGGGGCTGGACGATAAAAAGATGATTCACGAAGTGATTCGGCGCATGATCAACGTCATGATCGTTGACCTGATTGATACCTCACGGGAGAATATTGCGGCAGCCAACCTGCAATCAATCAATGACGTACGCAACCAGCCGCAACGCCTTATGGCCTTCAGCACCAGCATGAGCGACAAAAAGCTGGAACTGAAACAGTTCCTGCGTAACAACCTTTACCAGCACTATCGCGTGCACCGCATGAGCAAAAAAGCCGCCGATGTGATTGAATCGCTGTTCAATGCCTTTATGGACGACACCCGGATATTGCCAACCGAGGCCATCGAACACTGTAACCGGCTGAAAGACAGACATGGTGACAGGGGCGTTGCCCGCGGCATCTCCGATTACATTGCCGGCATGACCGACCGTTATGCCATTGTTGAATATGAAAGGATCTTCAACCCGCGCCAGTTATCGTTCGTTAACCTGATTCCCTGAACAAGCCGTGGCCGGTCGCATTCCGCAAAATTTTATTGATGATTTGATCGCACGAAGTGATATCGTCGAAGTCATCAATGCCCGCGTACCGTTAAAACGCAAAGGCAGGGAGTACACCGCCTGCTGCCCTTTCCATAACGAAAAAACCCCGTCGTTCACGGTCAGTGAAAACAAGCAGTTTTTTTACTGCTTCGGCTGCCAGGCCAAAGGTAATGTTATTGGTTTTTTAATGGACTACGAACACCTGAGCTACGTGGACGCCATCGAGTCACTGGCTGCCGACCAGCACCTGGACGTACCGCATGAGAACAGCGGTTTTGAAAACCAGAACAAGGAAGACAAACAGCCTTTTTACAATATTCTGCAACAGGCCAGTGAACTGTACCAGCAGCAGCTGAAAACCTCTGAACGCGCGGTCAACTATCTCAAGCAACGCGGCCTCAGCGGTGATATTGCCCGCCAGTTCAAGATCGGTTACGCACCGGATGGCTGGGACTTTTTAATCAGCCGGCTGGGCAAATCCACTGAAAACCTGAACGCCCTGAAAAAAACCGGCCTGATTGTTACCAACGACAACAACAAAACCTATGATCGTTTTCGTGACCGTATTATTTTCCCCATCACCGACCAGCGCGGCCGCATCATCGGTTTCGGCGGACGCGTACTCGACAAGGGCGAACCAAAATACCTGAACTCACCGGAAAACACTGTTTTTCATAAAGGCTACGAACTTTACGGCCTGTACGAAACCCGCCAGGCATTAAGAAAAATCGACCGCATTATCGTGGTTGCAGGCTATATGGACGTCGTTGCCCTGGCGCAACACGGAATAAATTACGCCGTGGCTTCGCTGGGTACCGCCACCACCACCGACCAGATCCAGAAAACCTTTCGCACCACCCATGAAATCATCTTC
>JAJRTD010000090.1 GCA_024278435.1 Gammaproteobacteria bacterium
AACGGCGCCGCAGAAAAACCGGGCCACGTAAAATGGCGTACCGCAGGTGCCATTGTCAGCAGCTGGTGGCTGAATATTCCGGTTTCTATTTTTCTTGGCTGGTTGTACTGTTATATCTATCTATTGATCTGGAGTAATTAATTATGGGCTTTATCAGCAAGTTTCTTTTACCGGACGAGGTCAACTTTGATGACAGTCTGTTGAAACAGGCACAGGTGTGCCGCCTGCTGGTAAGTGACCTGTATAAAGCCTGTATTAACGATGACCGTGAAGCATTAAATGCTATTTCCATCGTTGCCCAACGCTCCAGGAAAATAAAAGAAAAAAACATGGGGCAACTGCTGGATGTTTTTATTGCTCCCTATGACAAGGAATCCATTTACCGCATGATCACCCAGCTCGACTGGATCACTCTCAGCGTCAAGCATTTCCAGCTTGAAGCCGAGGTGTATGATACCCATTCATTAAGCGACTACGAGGACATCCTGAAAGTCCTGCTGGAAATGGCCACTGCACTGGAAAACGGCATGTCGAAACTGGCGAAAAAAAACCTGAAAGCCATCGCCGAGCGCACCGAGCAGATACATGACCAGTACGACCAGGTGGTGGAAATGTGCGCCAAGGCAACCGGCGAACTGTTAACCCAGGATGACATCAAGCGCATCATCCGGCACAAGGACATGCTGCTGCAACTAAAAGAGATCGCCAAACGGATTCATGTCACTGCCAATACACTGGAAGACATGACCATTAAAATTGTTTAAGGATATCTGACTCATGTCATTTTGAGCGAATCCGAAAAATCTTATACTCGGTAACTCGTTAATTGCACAGGGCCTGAATTTTTTCGACAACGGCTCCCGTGTTATCGAATAAGTGATATCCATATAACGATTGACCGCGCTCAAAATGACATGAATCAGTATTCTATTAAAATAAAACAGCAGGTATAAGCTGCTATGGCACAAAGCGAAAAACTGACACTCAAAGAAGTCATTGCCATGGGCATCGGCGGCATGGTCGGCGGTGGTATTTTTTCCGTGCTGGGACTGGCCATCGCACAGGCCGGACACGCCGCTCCGATAGCCTTTGCCCTCGGTGGCATTATCGCCCTGCTAACCGGCATGTCCTATGCGCGTTTAGGGCTGGTGTTCCAGTCCAGCGGCGGCAGTTTCACCTTCCTTGAACACGCTTTTAAAAACCAGAACATTGCGGCTATCGGCGGCTGGCTGTTACTGGTTGGCTATGTCGGCACCATGTCGCTCTACGCCTACACCTTCGGCGTCTATGGCAGCGCCATGCTCGGTGAAAACGGCACCACACCGGCCATGCACCACCTGCTGCAGTCCACCATTATGCTGACCTTTCTGGGCATCAACCTTTACGGCATCAAGGCCAGCGGCACCAGCGAGCTGCTGATCGTCACCGTCAAGATGATTATTCTTTTTCTATTTGCCGGCATCGGCCTGTTCTATATCAAAACCGATCATGTATTACCGGTAGTTAACCAGGGTTACGGCGGCATCATCATGGGGGCGGCACTGATCTTTGTCGCCTACGAAGGTTTTGAACTGATACCCAACGCTATCAATGACATGGAAAACCCGGAGAAAAACCTGCAACCCGCGATTGTCTGGTCAATCGCCATTACCATCCTGGTTTATGTGCTTGTTTCGCTGATTGCGGTCGGCAACCTGCTGCCCGAAGAAATCATCAGGTACAAGGAATACGCTCTGGCCATTGCCGCCAAACCTTTTCTGGGTGAAGCCGGTTTTTTACTGATCGGGCTGGCCGCGCTGTTTTCAACGGCATCGGCTATCAATGCCACCATGTTCGGCACCGCCCGCCTCGGCATGGTCATGGCATCCAATGATGCACTGCCAAAAGCCTTTGGCTTTCGCCGCCAGAAAGGCAATATTCCCTGGGTCAGCCTGGTCGCCATTACCCTGGCAACCCTGGTTTTTATCAACCTGGCCAACCTGACCATCATTTCATCATTTGCCAGTTCCACCTTTCTGCTGATCTTCGCCCTGATCAACCTCTCTGCCTGGCGTTTACGGCACAAACTGTCCGGCGCTAACACGCTGCCACTTATCGGGCTGATACTGGCGCTGGCCTCATGGCTGGCTCTGGTGATTTACCTGTGGCAGACCGCAAAGGAAACCCTGTTATGGATCGGGCTGATCTATCTACTGGTGATTGCCGCCGAACTGCTGATCTGTAAACGTGAGCAACCCTGACAAGGGGTATTATTATGGTTAAAAAATTAAAAAAGGAAACCTTGCGATTACGCCGCATGGGTATTGATACTTACCGGGAAAACGTTGCCTACCTGCATCGCGATTGTGAAGTCTACCGGGTGGAGGGTTTCCAGGCGCTGTCCAAGGTGAAAATCTGCGCCAACGGCCGCCACATCCTTGCAGTGCTGAATGTTGTCGATGACGACAGCATTGTCACGACCGGTGACCTCGGCCTGTCTGAAGAAGCCTTTGCCAAGCTCGGTTTAAAACAAGGCCACCTGGTCAATATCGAGCACGCCGAACCTCCTGCCTCAATGAACGCCGTGCGGCGCAAGATTGCCGGCGAGCGCCTTAACCAGGAAGACTTCCGCCAGATCATTAACGACATAACCGACAAACGCTATTCGAAAACGGAAATCTCCGCCTTCCTGGTTGCCTCCGGGCAAACCGATATGGACCGTGATGAAGTACTTTATCTGACTCAGGCCATGCTGGAAGCTGGTGAACAGCTGGACTGGAATGAATCACTGGTTGCAGACAAACACTGCATTGGTGGCATTCCCGGCAACCGCACCTCCATGCTGGTAGTGCCCATCGTTGCCGCGCACGGCATGTTAATTCCCAAAACCTCCAGTCGCGCCATTACTTCACCGGCGGGCACAGCCGACACCATGGAAGTGCTGGCGAATGTCGAGCTTGATATCAAAAAACTGCATGACATCGTACGCAAGCATCGCGCCTGCCTGGCCTGGGGCGGCACCGCCAACCTGTCACCCGCCGATGATATTATGATTGCCGTCGAACGGCCACTGGGCATCGATTCCATCGGGCAAATGGTGGCCTCGATTCTGTCAAAAAAACTGTCAGCGGGATCGACGCACCTGGTTATCGATATTCCGGTGGGGCCGACAGCAAAGGTGCGGCAGATGCGCCAGGCCCAACACCTGCGTAAATTATTTGAATTTGTCGGCGACCGGCTCGGCATTCACCTGGAAGTTATTATCACTGATGGCCGGCAGCCCATCGGCTCTGGCATCGGCCCGGCACTGGAAGCGCGAGACGTTATGCAGGTACTGCAGAACGCACCCGAGGCACCAGCCGATCTGCGGCAGAAATCATTGCGTCTTGCCGGAAGGGTACTGGAATTTGACCCTGATGTTCGTGGCGGCAACGGTTATGCCATCGCACGCGACATCCTTGAATCAGGCCGCGCCCTGGAAAAGATGAATACCATCATTAATGCCCAGGGTACGCAGAAAAACCACTATGCAGCAGGCCGGCTTAGCCATGACGTGGTCTCTCCTGCAGCCGGTGTTGTCATTGACATTGATAACCTGCAGATGGCGCATATTGCCCGCTTCGCCGGCGCACCAATATCAAAAGGTGCGGGAGTCGACCTGTTCAAAAAGCTCGGGGACAGTGTACGAAAAGGCGAGCCACTGTATCGCATCTACGCGGAGTTCCCTTCCGACTTTAATTTCGCACTAACCTTAAGCGAGCACAACAACGGTTACCTGATCGGTAAAGAAGACCAGATACCAAAAGCATTTGTGGAGTTCTGATGTTACTTGGATTCGATAATTACAGGGTACAATCAGCCAGACTGGCAGAGGCCCTAAATACACCTTTTCACCTGATAAAACGTCACCGGTTTCCTGATGGCGAATACAAGCTGACGCTGCCGGAGCGCGTCTCCGAACACGTGATTATCTGCCACAGCCTCAACCAGCCAAATGACAAACTGGTGGAATTATTGCTGGCAGCAAAAACGGCACGTGAACTGGGCGCAAAAAAACTCACCCTGGTTGCCCCCTACCTGTGTTACATGCGACAGGACAAGGCCTTCCATTGCGGTGAAGCAGTTAGCCAGCCTATCATCGGCCGCTTTCTTGCCGACCTGTTCGATAATGTTATTACTGTCGACCCTCACCTGCACCGCATCCATCACCTGGAACAGGCGGTACCCGCCAGCCAGGCAGTGGCACTGTTCGCTACTTCCTTAATGACGCCTTTCTTAGCCGGGCATTTTAAAGACCCGCTGATACTCGGACCCGACATGGAATCAGAGCAGTGGGTAAGCGCCATAGCAAAACCCAGGCAGTGGCAATATGGTGTCTGCAGGAAAATCCGCAGTGGCGACAAAAAGGTCGATATAACCCTGCCCGACATTGATCTTCAGGGACGCTCGGTGGTACTGGTTGATGATGTCGCAAGCAGCGGGCAAACCCTGGCAGTAGCCACTGAACAATGCCTGCTAAAGAATGCAAAACATGTTGATGTGCTTGTCACTCATGCCCTGTTTGTTAACAGTGCAGCCGACAACCTGGTACAGGCCGGGGCGCGTAATATATGGAGCACCGACAGTGTCAGCCATGAAAGTAATGTTATCCCGCTGTACCCGTTACTCAGGGATGCAGTTTTAAAGCTGCCCGATTTCCCTGCTGCCGGCTAGTTAACGCGCGCCCTGGTACGTTCTGCAGGAAAACCATAAGGCGCAGAGCTCACTCGCCTTGACAAAAATGTAACTAATTAGTTAATATTGCATCTAATATAACTAATTAGTTACATTTTTCTACGGGGAAAACATGGCAGACAAGGACTGGCGGATTCGCAGCGAAGAGAAGTTTCATCACTTCTCCGATATCATTTTCGACAATAAAATCAAGGTGTTGCTAGCTATCCTGGTAATACTATCAGCTCTTGCCAGTAACCTGCCCAAAATAACCTTTGATACCTCAACCGAAGGCTTTCTGTATAAAGATGAC
>JAJRTD010000091.1 GCA_024278435.1 Gammaproteobacteria bacterium
GCGCGCAGGTCTTTGGAATTCATGATATAGGTGCCGTGGTCATCTTCGAAGATGGGCATGTACTCTTCCGGGCGATGCGGTTCTTCGATCAGGTAGACGCGGTCAGCCAGGGGATGGCGCTCACGGCCGGGGTTGGCGGCGTGGGTCTCGGGGAACAGCTCCGGCGTATTGATGGCCTTCATGGCATCGAATTCTATCTTCTGAATATCACCGGATTCGGTTTCGCTGGCATTGTGCATTTTATAGTCCCAGCGACAGGAATTGGTGCAGCTGCCCTGGTTGGGGTCGCGATGGTTGAAATAACCCGACAGCAGGCAACGGCCGGAGTAGGCGATGCATAATGCGCCGTGGACAAACACTTCCAGTTCCATATCCGGGCACAGCTGGCGGATTTCCTCAATTTCATCCAGCGACAGTTCGCGGGAAAGAATGACCCGTTCCAGCCCCAGTGACTGCCAGAATTTCACCCCGGCATAGTTCACCGTGTTGGCCTGCACCGACAGATGGATTGGCATTTCCGGCCAGCGCTCGCGGACCATCATAATCAGCCCGGGATCGGACATGATCAGGGCGTCCGGTTTGAGCGCGATAACCGGCTCCATGTCCTGCATATAGGTTTTGATTTTGCTGTTATGCGGCATGATATTGCTGGCGACAAAGAATTTCTTCCCCAGCCGGTGGGCATGGTCGATGCCTTTTTCAAGATTTTCCAGCTTGAAATCGTTATTGCGCACGCGCAGGGAATAACGTGGCTGGCCGGCATAAACCGCGTCCGCGCCGAAGGCAAAGGCGTATTTCAGGTTTCTTAAGGTGCCTGCAGGTAAAAGGAGTTCGGGTGCTTTCATTGCTGCATTTTAGCAAGACCGGCCGATTTTTGCCCACACATCTACAGGGGTGGAATCAGCCGGGCGGGCAGCATTGCTGATAGCTGGCAATGCCCTCGCGCTGTTCATACCAGACGGCCGTTGCGTTAACCATGCGTACCGCAAACAGCATCAGTGGTACTTCGATCAACACCCCGACTACCGTGGCCAGCGCAGCCCCGGACTCGAAACCGAACAGCGCAATGGCGGTGGCGACTGCCAGTTCAAAGAAGTTGCTGGCACCAATCAGTGCCGAGGGGCCGGCCACGCAGTGCGGTGATTTCACTGCGCGGTTCAGCAGGTAGGCCAGGGTGGAATTGAATAATACCTGTATCAGGATGGGCACTGCCAGCAGCAGTATGACCAGCGGCTGGGCAATAATCTGTTTGCCCTGGAAGCCGAACAGCAGCACCAGCGTTGTCAGCAGTGCGCCTAACGACCAGGGATGCAGGCGTTTTATCGTTGTTGCCAGTTTTTGCTCGCCATTGTCTGTGGCCAGTAATAAGCGGCGCCAGATATTGGCAATAATCAATGGCACCACGATGTATAGTAGTACCGACAGCAACAGGGTATCCCAGGGCACGTGGATAGCGGTGATGCCCAGCAATAACGCCACGATTGGTGCAAAGGCGAACACCATAATGACATCATTCAGTGCCACCTGGGTCAGAGTGAAATGCGGTTCGCCGCGTGACAGGTTGCTCCAGACAAAAACCATGGCGGTGCAGGGGGCAGCGGCAAGCAGAATCAGGCCGGCGATATAGCTGTCGATTTGCTCTGCCGGTAACCAGTCGCGAAACAGCCAGGCAATAAAGAACCAGCCCAGCAGAGCCATGGAAAACGGTTTTACCGCCCAGTTGATGAACAGGGTAACGGATATGCCACGCCAGTGTTCGCCGACATTTTTCAGCGCCTTAAGATCTACCTTGATTAACATCGGAACGATCATTAACCATAACAAAATGGCAACCGGCAGGTTGATCTGTGCAATTTCAAGCCGGCTGATGGACTGGAACAGCAGCGGTAAAAAATGACCCAGTGTTATGCCGGCAACAATGCACAGAGTAATCCACAGGGAAAGGTAGCGTTCAAAAACGCCCATGGTGGCGCCGGTTGATTTTTTAGCGCTGACTTCACATTGTACAGTCATAATGGATTGCCTTATGGTGATTTATAAAAGGCCGATTGTGCCGGGTATTGTCTAAATATACGACTTAACATATATATGGTCAAACATATATATGTAAGTATGCGCACGCAGATGCATGCTATACCTTATTCAGGGGTTCCTTAGTTAATGATATATATGAAAATAATCTGGTTTGTAATCAGTATAACTGGCGAATTAGCCTATAATTATTGAGTCAGGAATCACGCATCGGGAATAGCTAACTAACGGACAGATGAAACAACTGCTATCTGCTTCAATCCGCTCACGATTATTACTCGCTATCGCGTCAGGTTTTGTCCTGTTTGTCTCTTTTGTTTATATAGAAAATCTACCGCTCAGGATTCAGCGCGGTGAGCAGGCGCAGGCGGCCATACAGCAGCTTGATGCCATCCGTCGCCCGATATTGCAGATTAAGGTGCTGGAAAACCGGGCAATTGAAAGCCGGGATTTTAATGCTGCCATCGCAGAGCTGGCTACTCTCGATACTGAAGTAGAGAGTATTCTGCAGCACTATCTTGAACTGGCACGCTATAACCCGGCGCTGGTGGTGCAGGTCAAGCGGTTTGCGGCCAGTTACAGTGAATGGGTGGCAAAAGAACGGTGGCTGTTTAACCACCTTGGCCATGCATCCAGTGATCCGCACCATGAACTGGAACATTTTGTTGTTGCTGACCGGCAGCTGCTGGATACGCTGGATTTACTGGCGAATGGCGAAAAGCCGATACATCGGGATATTCATGATGGCCAGCAGGCGATCCGCCTGGCACAGTTTTCCGGCCTGGCACTTATTGTCTATTTGTTTCTGGTGATTATCGTATTTCAGAGGATATCAGGCCGCGCCATTGCTGCGCGCGAACAGGATCTTGATACCACCTTGCAATCTATCGGTGATGCAGTGATTTCTACCGATATAAGCGGCCGGGTAACACGCATGAACCCGATAGCAGAGCAGTTGACCGGCTGGTCTTTTGAACAGGCGAAGGGGCAGCCGCTTACGGAAGTGTTTGTTATTGAAAGTGCTGAAACGGGTGAACCGGTGGACAACCCGGTAGACGATGTACTACAGCACGGCCTGATCATCGGGCTGGCCAATCATACGGTGCTGGTATCACGTGATGGCAGTCGTTACCAGATTGCGGATAGCGCCGCGCCAATAAAAAATAAAACCAATGATATCCAGGGTGTGGTGCTGGTGTTTCATGATGTCACCGTGGACTATGATATCAAGCAGACTGTCAAGGAACAGACATCACGCCTGAGTACCATCATTGAATCCTCCATGGATGCCATTATTGCAGCAGATGAAAACGGCACCATCGTGGAGTGGAATGCACAGGCAGAAAAAACATTTGGCTGGACACATGACGAGATACTGGGAGGCTGCCTTCACGACACCATTATACCGGCACAGTATCGCGAGCGTCATCTGCAGGGCATTGAGCGGCTGAGAAAAACCGGAAAAGCCACAATGCTCAACCAGCGCGTTGAAATTACCGCGTTGAACAAGGACGGCAGGGAGTTTCCGGTTGAACTGACGATTTCCCAGCTGGAAACAAAAGACGGCTGTTTCTTTAGTGCCTTTGTCCGTGACCTGAGTGAAATCAA
>JAJRTD010000092.1 GCA_024278435.1 Gammaproteobacteria bacterium
GAGATTCTTAACAACTGGATGGCCTGGTTGGTGTCCAGGGATTTCTGGAAAAAACCATTCTCCGCCGTTTCATCAGTATCTTCTGCACTGTGTCTCAGCACATCCAGTATCAGTTGTACCGAGCGGTCAAGGTGACCGAATGGCTGAAACCATTTTTCAATGTGCTTTGTGCGTTTTTCCTTTGGCAGGGTTAGCCAGTGCTTAAGTGCCGGTAAATCAAAGTCGCAGATACTGCCGGGTACAGAATTTTTTTGTGCGATGGCGGTAAGCAGTTCAATATTTTTTGTTGCCTGGCCGACCTGGCCGCTGATGGCCTGCAGTTCACCCATACGCTTCTGGATGTTTTTCAATATGGAATTTAACTGTTCCTGGTCAATCTGCGGACGTTTGGACAGGCGCTCCAGCCGGGTGTGCTGGCGTTCCAGTTCCTTGAGTATTTCCAGCTTGATATCACTACGGGTAGTGAAAGCGAGTATTTCCAGTATGCAGTCAATCGCGGCCCGGTTGTTCCAGTCCGAACCGTGTTTCTGGTGAAAGGAATATTGCTGAAACAGTTTTTCCAGGCGTAAAAAAGAACGGACTTTTTCATTTAATGGCTGTTCGTAAACGTAATATTCAGTCACGGTGGGTTTTTTTGCAGGTTATTTACAATGAAGTGAAAGGGTCGGGTTTGTATTCCAGCAAATTTTACACTTTTTTTGACCCAAGGTGACAGCAATTTTAGTCTGCTGATTCAGCCAGTCGCCGGTATTTTTTATGCAGTTCCAGCACATGTTTTTCCAGGTCGTTGATATCATTGTTGTTTTCGATAACATCATCGGCTTTGTCTCGCCGTTGTTTATCACTGACCTGACTGGCCATAATCGAACGAATTTCATCCAGTGTTCTGTTATCGCGTTGCCTGACCCGTTCTACGCGGATATGCTCATCGGCCAGTACCACAAGGCTGCGGTCGATAAGCCGGTGAAAATCGGTTTCAAACAGCAGGGGAATAACAATAATGACGTAGCCGGTATTACTGATGGCGTTTAGACGGCGTTCAAGTTCAAGGCGTATTTTCGGGTGCAGGATGTTTTCCAGGCGCTGTTTGTTTTCTGCCTGCCTGAAAACAAGCTGCGCCAGTTTTTTTCTGTCCAGCTGGCCGTTGCTGTTGACTATATCTTCACCAAACGCGGTAACGATTTCTTTTAATACGGCGGGGTTGTGCTGTACCAGTTCGCGGGCAATTACATCGGTATCGATGACAGGTATACCGAGATTTTCAAAACAGCGGGAGACTGCTGTTTTGCCGCTGCCGATACCGCCGGTTAAGCCGATCTTCAGCATGTTTTACAAAAACGAAAGATAGGCGTTGTTGATTTTTTCGCCCCATAACAGGGCGATCCAGCCGGCCACCGCCAGGTAGGGACCGAAGGGAATGGGCTGCTGCTGCCGGGTTTTTCCAACCAGCAACAGGGTAATGCCGGCAACCGAACCAACGACGGAAGAAACCAGTATGATCTGCGGCAGGTAGCTGAAGCCGGCCCAGGCACCCAGCGCCGCCAGTAATTTGAAATCACCAAAACCCATGCCTTCTTTTTTTGTTAACAGTTTGAACAGCTGGTACACCGACCAGAGTATAAGGTATCCCGCCATGGCGCCGATAACACTGGATTTTAAATCGGTATAGAGGTTGAAAAAACTGAAAAACACACCGAGCCATAGCAGGGGCAGGGTAATGCTGTCCGGTAGCAGCTGTTTTTTCAGGTCGATCAGGGTCAGGGCAATGAGTATCCAGGTAAACAGCAGTGCTGCCAGTGTTTGCAGGCTGGCTCCGAATGTGTAGGCAACGGCCACCGAGGCAATACCGGTAATCAGTTCAACCAGTGGATACTGCAGTGAAATTTTACTACCGCAGGATGAACACCGGGCCTTTAGGAACAGATAACTGATAACCGGGATATTTTCCCAGAAGTGCAGTTTATGGCCACAGTCGGGACAGGCGGATGCCGGTGTCGCCAGGTTGATCGATGCATGGTAGTCATCAAGCTTCGGCGACGGTAACTCCAGAAACTCATGACATTCGGTTTTCCAGTCACGCTCCATCATCAGTGGCAGGCGGTAAGCGACAACATTAAGAAAGCTGCCGACCGACAGGCCGAAGAACAGAACAGTACTGTAGAACAGCCATGGTGATGACTGAAACACAGCAATAATATTTTCAAACATAGTGCGGGTCTCGGCTGTTAAACAACTTCACCCATTTTGAAGATAGGCAGGTACATCGCAATGACCAGGCCACCAATCATTACCGCAAGGAAGGACATAATCATTGGTTCCATCATCGCGGTTAAATTATCAACGGCATCATCGACGGCTTCTTCATAGTACTCGGCTACCTTGTCCAGCATCTCGTCAAGCGCGCCAGACTCTTCACCAATGCCAACCATCTGGATCAGCATGTTGGGAAACAGCTCTTTATTCTGTGCAAGGCTGACCTGCAGGGTGGTGCCCGAGGCAATGTCATCCCTTACCTGCAGTATGGCTTTCTGGTAGACGCTGTTACCGGAAGCACCGGCAACGGAAACCATTGCTTCAACCAGTGGCACACCGGCGGCAAACATGGTGGCCAGTGTCCTGGAAAAACGGGCGATTGCAGAGTTGGTTGTTAACAGACCAAAACCGGGCAGTTTCAGTACCATCTTGTCGAGGAAATCCCTGAAGGCTTTTGAGCGAACTTTCGCCTGTTTGAATGCGGTGATTACTATAGCAATGGCCGCGATGACAAACCAGACATTTTCCACAAGCAGGTCGGACAGATTAACTACAAACAGGGTAAAGGCGGGTAGTTCGGCGCCAAAACCCTCAAACATTTCGGCAAAGGTCGGAACCACGAAAATCAGCAGAATGGCGGATACCACAACCGCAACCACCAGTACGATGATCGGGTAGGTCATGGCTTTCTTGATTTTAGTTTTCAGCTGTTCGGTTTTTTCCTTGTAGGTGGCAACCTTGTCCAGCAATGTTTCCAGTGCACCGGATTGTTCACCGGCATCGACCAGGCTGACAAACAGGTCATCGAAGTAAGCCGGGTGCTGGGCCAGCGCGGTGGCCAGGGTGCCACCGGCTTCCACATCTGCCTTGATCTGCATAATCAGCCTTCCCATGCTGGGGTTTGAATGGCTCTGGCCAACAATGTCAAAAGCCTGGACCATGGGGACACCGGCTTTCATCATGGTTGCCAGCTGCCGGCTGAAAACAGCAATATCCTTGGTGGTAATCGGTTTTTCCCGGGGGGCAAACAGGCCAGCACTCTTTTTTCTGATCTTGCCTTTTTTGGGGACTAATCCCTGCTTGCGCAATTCGGCTTTCACCACATCCACACTGGCCGCAGTCATTTCCCCCTTGACTGTCTGGCCTTTTTTATTGGTGCACTCCCAGGAGTAGGTAGCGTTTTTAACTTTTGTTTTTGTTTTAGCCTTTGCCATCTGTCGATCCTGATCGTTTTTTCTTTCTAGTCTTTGGTTACGCGGTTGATTTCTTCAAGGCTGGTGAGCCCGGCAACTACCTTCTTGATTGCCGATTTTCTCAGGTCATCAATACCTTCTTTGATTGCCTGGTCTGCAATATCAATGGCGGTGCCGTTGTTCATGATAATGCGGCCGATTTCTTCTGAAATGGGCAGAACCTGGTAGATGCCGACACGGCCCTTGTAGCCGTCACTGCACTGGTCGCAGCCAACGGCTTTAAACAGCTCCGGTTTGCTGTCAATCTGTTCGGTGGTAAAGCCTTCCTCTTCCAGTGCGGCGCGAGGAATATCGACTTTTTCCTTGCAGTTGTTGCATAAACGGCGAGCCAGGCGCTGGGCGATAATCAGGGAAACGGCGGAGGCAATATTAAACGGTGGTACACCCATATTGACCAGTCGGGCCAGGGTTTGCGGAGCATCATTGGTATGCAGGGTAGACATCACCATATGACCGGTCTGTGCCGCTTTAATCGCGATTTCAGCTGTTTTCAGGTCACGAATCTCACCAACCATGATGATATCGGGATCCTGACGCAGGAATGCGCGCAAGGCGGTGTCAAAGGTTAAACCGACTTTTTCATTGACGTTAACCTGGTTGATGCCTTCGAGGTTGATCTCAACTGGATCTTCCGCGGTTGATATGTTGGTGTCCGGTGTATTCAGAATATTGAGGCCGGTATACAGTGATACGGTTTTACCACTACCGGTAGGACCGGTTACCAGAATCATGCCATAGGGATTGGCCAGTGCATTGAGATAAAGTTCTTTCTGGTCTGGCTCATAACCCAGAGCGTCAATGCCCAGGCTGGCGCTGGACGGGTCAAGAATACGTAATACGATTTTTTCACCGAAAAGTGTGGGGCAGGTGTTTACACGAAAGTCGATGGCTTTGGTTTTGGATATTTTCAGCTTGATACGGCCGTCCTGCGGCACCCGTTTTTCAGCCGTATCCATGCGCGACATGACCTTGATACGTGCCGACAGCCTGGGGCTCATGGCGATGGGTGGCTTGGCGACCTCGCGTAATACGCCGTCAATACGCAGGCGTACACGGTAGACTTTTTCATAGGGTTCAAAGTGAATATCCGAAGCACCCTTTTTAATGGCATCCAGCAGAATCTTGTTGATAAAACGTACAACCGGAGTATCGTCTACACCGGAGTCAGCATCATCATTTTTCTGCTCGGCATCGGGATCGGCGAAATCGAGATCGTCGAGGTCTTCCAGGTCCTCCTCCATCATCTCGTTCATGGCTTCTTCCTGCTCTTCCAGCAGTTTATCCACCATTTTCGACAGTTTGTCTTCTTCGACCAGGATGGCTTCGGTATTGATGCCGGTCTGGAATTTTATGTCATCAATTGCTGCCAGGTTGGTCGGGTCGGAAATACCGATGTACAGATTATTGCCGCGTTTATACAGGGGCAGGGCATGATGTTTCTTAATCAGCTTGTCATCTACCGTGTCACGGGGAATGGATTCGGGATCAAGCGCGTTGAGGTCAAAAACCGGCAGGCCGAACTCCTTGGAGGCCTCCATGGCGATTTTTGATGCGGCCAGGATGCTGTTACTTACCAGGTAGTTGGTAAATGAAACCTTGTCCTTGCGTGATGCCTGTAGTGCTTTAATTGCTGCTTCTTCTTCCAGTAAGCCGTCGGCAACCAGTTTTCGAGGCAGTCCGTTTAGTTTGATTTCCGCAGCCATGTTCTGTTTTATCCCCATATCTAACTCTTCTGTGCCCGCTTTTTTGTATTTTGTTACTGAAATAACACCAATAAATCATAGTCTATTATTTGATAATTTCTACAACTGACAGTGACTTATCAGGAATGAGTTGAGAAAACAGGACTTTGTAAGCAAAGTCCGGTGCTATTTGCCTAGGGAAGCTCTGATAAATGTCATTCAGAGCCTTAGCGAAGAATCTTGTTCTCCGTAAGTTGTTGATGGTACATGGTTTAAAATCCGTCGACTGCGCCAGGGATGACAAATACTGAATTAATCAGAGGCGCCTTAAAAATTGGGCTATATATATTCTAAATAATTAGTATGAGTTAGCTGAATATGAGTGTTTTAAACCATAAACTAGTCGTAAAACTGAAAGCGGCATTGATTCATCTGGCGATCAGCATGCTGATTTTCGCTGTCATCCTGTATTTTATCTTTTATGAATGGTATCCCGAGCCTTTTTTTACGGCACAGGGCGGGCAGCAGGGTGTATTGTTAATGGCCTTTGTTGATCTGGTTCTGGGGCCGACGTTGACGTTTATTA
>JAJRTD010000009.1 GCA_024278435.1 Gammaproteobacteria bacterium
CCAATAACAGACGTTGTTCGTTATTCGTGGTTCGTTATTCGCAAAAACAAAATCTTGCCTGTGCGGCCTGATTTCCGGGTTTATTCGTTTTTTTGCTTTTAACGAACGACGAATAACGAAAGACGAACAACGTCTCTTTTGCGTCAATTGCAGACAATCAATGCCTATCAACATTCTGCTGCCACCATAGCTCCAACGCTGCCAGATGCCACAACTTACTGCCCTGCAGACGGGTATGATAATCCTCGGGGTTTGCCAGCAACTTTTCGACATAAGCAGGGTTGTACAAACCGCGCTGCTTCGCACTATCGCACAATAATATCTGTTTCATAAAATCAAGAAATTCACCACGCACATATTTTAATGCCGGCATCGGGAAATAGGCCTTGCTGCGGTTGACCACGCTATCGGGCAAAAAGCCGCGCGACAGTTCCTTGAGCACATGTTTGCCGCCATTGGCCAGCTTCATCTCTGGTGGCATGCTGGCGGCCAGCTCAATTAACTGGGTATCAAGGAAAGGTACCCGCGCCTCCAGCCCCCATGCCATGGTCATATTATCCACCCGCTTGACCGGGTCATCAACGATCAATGTGGTGACATCCACCGCCAGCACCCGGTCCAGATATTCATCGGCCTCAACTTCATCAAGCAGGTCCTGCATTAACTGCGAAGTAACATCGTCGACATGAAAACGTTTATCCACGGTCTGCAGATATTCTTCATGGTCGCGGTCAAAATATTCATCAGAGAAGCGTTTGATACCGGGGGTAATCGAGTGATGCATGCGCGGGTACCAGAAATAACCGCCGAATACTTCATCAGCACCCTGTCCGCTTTGCACGACTTTAACTTCTTTCGAGACCACTTCAGACAACAGGTAAAACGCCACCGCATCCTGACCGAACATGGGTTCAGCCATATTGGCAAAGGCTTCCGGCAGCCGCGGCAGGACCTGGTCATTGGGTACCATTAACTGGTGATGCTCGGTATCGAACATCTCTGCCACTGCATCGGAATATTCAAACTCGTTACCTTTTTCTTCCGGCGCATCTTCAAAACCCACGGAAAAGGTTTTCAGGCCTTTCTGCCCGGCCTCGGCCAGCAGGCCAACCAGTAAACTCGAATCGATACCACCGGATAACAGAACCCCTACCGGGACATCGGCAATTTTTACCCGTTTTTCCACTGCACGACGCAGTTCGTCATGTATGGCGGCCACCCAGTCCTGCTCGCTCATGGTTTTATCGGGACGTTTTGCCTGCAGCTGCCAGTAGCGTTTTTCGGTCACCCTACCGTTTACATCAATAACCATGTAGTGCGCCGGTTTTACTTTTCTGATACCCTTCACCACAGTGCGCGGTGCCGGTACTACGGCATGCAGAGTAAACAAATGGTGCAGTGCAACGGCGTCAATCGAGGTGTCAATATTGTCATCGGCGTGAATAATGGCCTGGGTATTAGAAGCAAATAGCAGACGTTGCGCGGTCTGTGAAAAGTACAGCGGCTTAATGCCGACCCGGTCACGCGCTAATAGCAGGGTCTGTTTTTTACTGTCCCAGATAGCAATGGCAAACATACCCTGCAATCGGCGCACGCAGTCTTCACCCCATTCGATATAGGCACGCAGAATCACCTCGGTATCACCGGTCGAGTTAAACTGATGACCGATGTTCTGCAGTTCTTTACGCAGCTCGGGATAATTATAAATAGTGCCGTTAAAAACCAGCACTACACCGGCGGCCTCATCCACCATCGGTTGCGCGGCCTTGTCAGTTAAATCAATAATCGCCAGCCGGCGATGACCCAGCGCCACCGGCGCTGCCTGATAAGCACCCGCTGAATCCGGCCCGCGCTTGTGTAATTTTTCTTTCATGCGTTCAATAACCAGCCGCTCAGGCTGCTGATCATCAAAACGTAATTCACCACATATTCCACACATACATATAAAACCGTTGTTAGTCGTTTGTCATCAGGCGTTCGTTATCATTATCATTGTTTTGTTTTTCGTCTTTTAACCAAAGACCAACAACCCATGACGAACGACCTTTTTACTCACCATAACCACCGCCGCCCGGAGTTTCAATCGCCATGCTATCGCCGGAGCTTACGTCAAACGCAACCTTGCCAGGCAGGATTTCGCCATTCAAACGATTTACTCCGGTTTTAGCTGGCTCGCCGCCGGCCAGTCCCCAGGGGGAATGAAGGCGGCGTTCAGTGAGCAGGGTTACCCGCGCCGGTGCCAGAAACTCGTATTCGCGGATCAGGCCTTCACCGCCTTTGCGATGACCATCACCACCGGAGTTCCGGCGAATCTGGTAACGGCGAATGCGCAGCGGATATTTCATTTCCAGTGATTCAATCGGCGTATTTAATGTATTGGTCATGTGTGTCTGTACCGCATCAAGCCCGCCGGCCAGATTGCTGGCACCCATACCGCCACCGATGGTCTCATAATAATCCCACGCGGCATTTTTTGCATCGCCAATATAGCCCATGGCGAGATTGTTCATACTGCCATGGCTGGCCGCCGGTATTTTTTCAGGCAATGCCTGTGCCAGAGCGCCGAGAACCACATCCACAATACGGGTGCTGGTCTCGACATTACCGGCGGTTACCGCAGCCGGATAGCTGGCATTTACCACCGACTGCGCAGGTGCCAGCAGTTTTATATGACGAAAACTCCCGGCGCAGGCCGGGGTTTGTGGCGGCATTAAACAGCGAAAAACATAATACACCGCGGCCGCTGTCACGGATAGCGGGCAGTTAATATTGCCTGTCACCTGCGCCGCTGTGCCGGAAAAATCCACGCTAACCGCTCCGGACCGGCAGCTGATCCTTGCCTTAATCATTATGTCGTTATGCCCCTGGCCATCATCATCCAGCACATCTTGAAAGCAATATTCACCATCGGCAATCGCTGCCAGTGCATCCTTCGCCAGCCTGGCGGCATAATCATTTAAAGCGCTAAGGCTGTGCAAATATTCCTCAATACCCGTTGTCTCAATCAGTGCCGCCAGGCGTTCCAGCCCGCGCCGGTTAGCCGCAATTTGCGCGATAAAATCACCGGAAGACTCCTGCCGGTTTCGCATATGAGCCATCAACTTCGAAAAATAAACATCCTGCAGCTGGTCATTTTTAACCAGCAAGGCCGGTTCAATCAGTAATCCTTCTTCAGACAAACTGCATGATAATGGCATCGAGCCTGGGGATTCTGTACCGATATCGGCATGATGTGCGCGATTAGCGACAAATCCCATTAATTTACCCGTAATAAACAGTGGCGCTACCAGCGTCACATCCGGTAAATGGGTGCCACCCTTATAGGGATCATTGAACACCACCATGTCTCCGGCAGACCAGTCGAAAGCTGACACCACATCTGCCATGGCAAAGGCCATACTGCCTAGATGAACCGGGATATGCGCCGCCTGCGCACATAATTCCCCCGCCGCATCAAAAACCGCACAGGAATAGTCCAGCCGGTCACGAATATTGGGCGAAAAAGCGGATTTTTGCAGGGTAACACCCATTTCGCCACAAATGGCATCAATACGGTTGGCAAAAATACTTAAACGAATAGAATCCATCACATATTTACCGGTTATATAACACTTATAACAATATGGAATATACTGTTTTTATTAACAATATTACCTTTTTTTTGTAAATTAGAGTTGCATTATACACGCGACTACCCTATCGTTAGCGCCCAGCGGGATAGTCGCTTACCAGAGCAACAAGTTATTCCAGAAATACTATTTAAATCTACAATCTTCAGGAGAATATCATGAACCCTTTATTAACAATCAAAGGCACCTTAGCCGTTGGTTTTATCCTTGCTATCGCCGTTGCATTCGGCATGGGCAGTGGCGCTGACTGCTTAAAAGCTGCCGGCATGGTCTGGTTTCACGTAATGGCCGGTGTGGTATGGATCGGTTTACTGTACTACTTCAACTTTGTACAGGTTCCAGGCGTTGGCGCAGCTTTAGCCGATACAGACGGCCCTGGTCCAGCAGCTATCAATAAATACGTTGCGCCAAAAGCTCTGCTTTGGTTCCGTATGTCAGCAGCCGTTACATGGATAACCGGTCTTAGCGCACTGGTCAAAC
>JAJRTD010000093.1 GCA_024278435.1 Gammaproteobacteria bacterium
CAGGAAATCCGGTAATACACGCCCCCCGGCATTCACAAAAGTCAGCAGGCGACTGCCTTCAACCACCCCCGTCTGCCGCCATTCGTCAGGCCGGCGTATATCGAACACCGGAACCCCCTGATCTATCAGGGTTTTTAAGCCGGCATTATCCAGGTTGGTATAAGGTGGTTCGGAACACCCTGACAGCATGGCCAGCAATAAAGCAAGGCCGGCGATTCGAAAAAACATGGTGATTTAAACGCTGGTATAAAATGTCATGATGGCGGCTTAACGCCTGTATGCTGAGGACCGTGTCCGCAGCCGGCGCTGCTGGCGGGCATTAAAGTGCGGTGCGCGTTCTGTCTGGTCGATACGAATTCTGACCGGCACCGGGGCTGAATCAGCGATCCGGGGAATATTCTCAAACCACTGTTTAATAACAGCACAGGCGTTCAGGTAAAGGTTATGTAACATAGAAAATCTCTGTGTAATAAGAGTGACTATTTTATAGACACCGTCAAACAATAGTAATTCGAATATTTACGGACAAAGGTTCGAATAAACCGATCTGTTATTAAACCTTGACCTTGCCGGCAGCATCGACAAACAGTGACTCCCGGGTTGCCTCCATTACCGCACTGACAACCGGGTGCTTGACCCGGCGCTCCGCTGTAATGGCATAAAAATGCTCCTTCACCTCATCAATGCGGCCAATCGTCGTTACCTGGTACTGCCGTTCAACTTCCTCCTCGATCACGGCCGGGGCAATAAAAATACCCGCTCCTTCCTTGCCAAATGCCTTCATCAGCGCACTGTCATCAAACTCGGCAATCATGTGCGGGTGAATGCGGCGTTTATCCAGGTAGTGGTCAATACCGGCGCGTAGCTGAGTGCCGCTGCCGGGCAGCAGCATGGGCGCCCCGTCCAGGCACTGGGGAAAATCACCCGACAGGTTTTCTGCCAGCTGTGTCGTGCAAAAAAAGCTGACGGCACACTCACCCAGTTTATGGCTGAAACCACGGGTGCTTACGGTGGACGGAATAGGCCTGTCTGCCAGCACCAGATCCAGGCGGTGCACCGCCAGCTCCGCCAGCAAAACATCAAGCCCGGCCTCACGGCAGCTCATGCGCACCGGCTCGTTCATCTGCAGTGCCGGCTGCAGGATACGGTGGGCGATAGACTTGGGCAAGACATCGACCACACCGACCCGAAACTGCTGCGGGCGGCCTTCCGGCAACTGGTGGATAACCTCTTCCAGTTCTCCGCCCAGCGAAAAGATTTCATCAGCATAGCTCAATACCAGGCGCCCGGTTTCGGTCAGTTCCAGGTTACGCCCCACCCGGGTAAACAACTCCACCCCGAGATGCTGCTCCAGCAGACTCAACTGCCCGCTGATGGTCTGCGGCGTAAGGTGTAAACGTTCACTGGCCCGGGCCACCCCGCCTTCTCTCGCCACCGCCCAGAAATAATGCAAATGTTTATAGTTAACCATCGGTCTCTCGTTACTTCGTTAATTTCGAATAATAAAACAATATTATTCGACTTTTCTTATTTCCTGACTGAGCCTAGCATGTTTACACGGGAAGCCAAAATGAATCCCTGGAAAAAATTACCCCGGAACCAATCCTCAGGAGGAATCTGATGCAAATTGATATACAGGCACGCCATTTTTCTTTAACCGACTCTCTGCGCAGCCATGCCGAACATCGCCTGCGCCTGGCCCTGACCTGCTGTAATAATCATATCCAGCGCATTGTCATGCGGCTGTCAGACATCAACGGTCCGCGCGGTGGTGCCGACAAACACTGCCACCTGCAGGTCGTGCTGGCCGGTCTGCCGGACGTGGTAATAGAAGACACCGAGACCGACCTTTACGTTGCAATTAACCGGGCAACAGACCGTGCCGGCCGCACCCTGGTGCGCCGGGTCAGCCGTCAGCAAACACGGTTAAAACAGGGGCGGCCAGTGCCGCTGGATGCTGACCAGACCGATTTAAACAATACTGCCAACTAACAAGATAGAGATTTATAATGATGAACAATCCCATGAATACTTCTGTGAATTACAGCCAGAGTTCCGTACTGGCCAGCAACAAAGTCATTCGCAATACCTACACCCTGTTGTCGATGACGCTGCTGTTCAGTGCACTGACGGCTGGTGTTTCAATGGCGCTGAACCTGCCGCACCCGGGCCTGCTACTGACGCTCGGCGGTTACTTCGGTTTACTGTTCCTGACCTCAAAGTTCCGCAACAGCACTGCCGGCCTGGGTTTTGTCTTCGCTCTAACCGGCTTTATGGGCTACACCCTGGGACCCATTCTCAACAGCTACCTGGCCCTGCCTAACGGGGGCCAGATCGTGATGACCGCCATGGGCGGCACCGGTGCCATTTTCATGGCGCTGTCAGGTTACGCACTGACAACGCGCAAAAACTTCAGCTTTATGGGCGGTTTCCTGATGGTTGGTATCCTGGTCGCTTTTCTGGGCGGACTGGGCGCGGTATTTTTCGAGATACCGGCAATGTCACTGGCGGTATCGGCCATGTTTGTACTGCTGATGTCGGGCCTGATCCTGTACGAGACCAGCAATATCATCCACGGCGGTGAAACCAATTACATCATGGCAACCGTCACCCTGTTTGTTGCTATTTTCAACCTGTTCACCAGCCTGCTGCATTTGCTGGGCGCCATGGGCGGGGACGATTAGAAAAATACGGCAAAAAAAGGGGCCAGAGAGCAAAAGCTTTCTGGCCCCTTTTTTTATCCGGACTATTTACCTGGCCTATTTAACCAGTGTATTCAGGTCAAAAATCGGCAGCAGGATACCCAGCACAATAAGCAGTACCAGCACACCCATGGTCAGGATAATGATCGGCTCCAGAATACCGACAATATAGGCGATCAGGGTTATCTGTTCACGTTCCAGCTGGGTTGAGGCACGTTCCAGCATATCTTCCAGCTTGCCGCTGTTTTCACCACTGGCAATCAGCTGCA
>JAJRTD010000094.1 GCA_024278435.1 Gammaproteobacteria bacterium
TGTTACCGTCTGGCCGAGCTCCTGCCCGTCAGCAACAAACAGAAACAGCAGTTACTGGAAACTGAAACCACGGAACAGATGCTGGACCTGTTAACACTGCACATCAATGCACTGCAAACATAAATACTTTCCCTATGCCTGCCGGGTCGTGTGGTTTAAGCACAGTGATAAATGTTAAAATGACGGGATAAATTCACTGAGGAAACAACCATGGCGTGGTGGGGTACATTTATTGGCGGCACTTTAGGTTACGTTTTTGGTGGCCCCCTGGGCGCCATTATCGGCGCCGCCCTTGGCGGCAACCTGGACCGCGGCATCAAAATGGGCGACCAGTTTGATGTTGGCAACCAGGAACGCGTACAGGCCGCATTTTTCACCACCACGTTTTCCGTGATGGGTCACGTCGCCAAGGCCGACGGCCACGTCAGCAAGCAGGAAATCGCCTCAGCACAAAACATCATGACGCAGATGCAGCTGTCTGCACAGCAGCGCAAAGCGGCCATTAAACTGTTTGATCACGGGAAAAGCGATGACTTTCCCCTGCACGATGTACTGCAGCAGTTTAAAAAGGAGTGCCACGGCCGGCGCAACCTGATCCAGATGTTTGTCGAAATCCAGATTGCCACCGCCCTGTCTGACGGCAAGCTGGATGCCAGCGAGAAAAAGATTATTTACACCATTGGCGAAATTCTCGGCTTTGCACGCAGCCAGATCGACCACCTGTTTAATATTGTAGGCGGTGCCGAAGCCAGCAGCAGCGACCGCTTAACGCTCAGCCAGGCCTATAAAATTCTTGGTGTAAAAAAAGGCAGCAGCGAAACGGAAATCAAAAAAGCCTATCGCCGCCTGATGAGCCAGCACCATCCTGACAAGCTGGTTTCCAAAGGCCTGCCCGACGAAATGATCCAGCTGGCAACCGAAAAAACCCAGGAAATCCGTAAAGCATACGATTTAATCAAAAAGAGTTTATAACAACGATGGAAATTACAGGCCCGCTTAATATAGGTGTACTTGATAACGATACCGGTGGTCGCGAACTGCACCTGAGCTTTAAACCGGAATTCAGAATCTTAAACCTGCAACAGCAGAGTGAAGAATTTCAGGAATTTATTCGAAACCTGATCAATGAAATCCACAAGCTTGATGAGTCGGATGCCAACCGCCAGGGAATGATGACGATTCTACAGATCTGTGAACAGCTGCAGGCCCATATCGATGCCAATGAACTGCCACTGGAAGAAACCATTGTGGTGAATATTCAGAGCCAGAGTCCGTTTGGCAATATCAAGATTTCTGTATAGTTAAATCGAAAAAACTTTTCACCACAGAGGTTGTTAATGGTTTGGCGCCTGCGGCGCGCAAACCATTAATAAAAAGTTTTCTCTGTGTCCTCTGTGCCTCTGTGGTGAAATATCCTTTTTTTAGATCAATTAATCCTGGAACCGCTCAGTTCCCAGGCATAGGCACAGTCGAGCTCGGACAGAACGGCAACCACACCGGTTTCACCGTCTTCCAGCATGGCCTGCAGCGGGCAACGGTTGTTCAGGCGGACATGCGGTTTAACCATCCAGCGCGCTCCCATCTGCACATTTCGCGGGTAGGTGGTGCGCAAGGCGTCGATAATGCCCAGTAAATACTGCACCCGGCAGTTAACCTTTTCGTCATCAGGAAACGGGGTATCCTTGCGGTACTTCGCCAGATGGCGGCTGCGTTCGGTTTTCGGAAGATCCAGAATATGAAGGATCTGCTCACCAGTCAGACCCCATTCATCAAGTGCTTTCATCACTTTCTGGGTGCGTAACAGGTCCTGTTCGGTGTTTGCTGTAGCCATAGTTTTTCAATAAATGAAGCCGGAACTTCTGTTGTAACGGTTAAAATCAGCTACAATTTTACCATATCCACCGTTTACAAATAACCATATAAATACTCATGGCTATCCTACCCGTTTTACGCCTCGGCGACCCCCGGCTGTTGAATATTGCCAGCAAGGTCAGCGAATTCAACAAACCCGAGCTGGACGAGGTGATTGAGGACATGTTTGATACCATGAGAGCAGAGGATGGCGTGGGCCTGGCCGCCCCGCAGCTGGGTATTGGCCTGCGTATTGTCATATTCGGCTTTGAACACAACCCGCGCTACCCGGACAGCCACGCGATACCGGAAACGGTTTTAATCAATCCGCAAATAACCGCCCTGGGCACGGAACAGGAACAGGGCTGGGAAGGCTGCCTGAGTGTTCCCGGCATGCGCGGCATGGTTTCACGTTATCGCCGGATTCGCTATACCGGCTTTGATGCATCCGGCTCAGCCATTGATGTTACCGCCGAGGGTTTTCATGCCCGGGTTGTACAACATGAATGTGATCACCTTGATGGTATCATTTATACACAGCGGTTAACGGATGCGCGAAAGTTCGGTTTTACTGAAGAACTGCTTGCTAGCGGACAGATGAATACGGAACCATGCTCAAACCAGGAAGCCTGACAATTGATGCTACAGGGAACATTAATACATAAAACGGGTCTTATTTTTTTGTTTTTGTATTAAATTTTAACAACTTAACAACACTTTAATTCAAGCTTTTCAGTGCAACCGGTTATCACTATGCGATCTTTTTACCTGTTTTTAGTATTTCTCTTTTTCGCCTCGACGCCGGCCTCGGCTACCAGTGTTCTTCCGATTTCACTGGAACAGCTGTCAACCCGCGCCAGCCTGATTTTCTACGGGGAGGTCATCAGCAACCAGGTAAAAAAAGATGAGCAAAGCGGGCGCATTGCCACTTTTACAAAATTTAAAATAATTCAGCTAATCAAAGGCAGTGCCGGTGAAACCCATACCATAAAGCAGATTGGCGGTCACGACAAAGCCAGCAATACCGTTCTTCGCATTCACGGCGTACCGCAGTTCCATACCGGGAACAACTACGTTGTATTTCTGCCGGAAAAATCGAAACTCGGCTTTTGCAGCCCGCTCGGTTTGCAGCAGGGCAGCTTCACGGTAACTGAAAAAAATGGTGAAACCGTGATCAGCAATGGCCGCGCCCTGAACAGACCGGCTGAAACAAATAACAGAACTACAAGCATACCGCTTGCGGTTCGCGCAGAGAATCCTTCACAGGCGCGGCTGGAGGATTTTATCAACACGGTTCGCGCCTACAACAACCCGTAATATTATGCCCTCTATCCTAAAACCGTTTTTTTCCTTAACCCTGCTGACATCCAGCGGCCTGGCGCTGGCCGGTGGCCCGCTGGTACTTGAAGGTCCGGCAGGTAATACGCCGGTCAGCTACCAGAACCCGACGATTATTATCAACGTTGAAAGCGGAAAATTAGGCAGCCGTTCCAATGCCGCTGCAAACGCCCTGATGCAACAGGCGTTTGACCTGTGGAACAACGTCAGCACATCAACCATCAACCTGCGCATTGATACCACACAGATTAATCTTGATATCAATATCAATAATTTTGAACAGTATTTGCCCAGCCTTGACGAAACGGTATTAAACGCTGACGATAATCTGAACCCGCTGGTTTATGATGATACGGGTAAAATTATTGACGCCTATTTCGGCCCCGGGCAAAGCGATTTTACCATTGGCTTTGCGGCATCAATTTACACACTGGGCGCCAGCCGTTTTACCGAAGGCTACGCAGTCATTAATGGCAAGGATCTGCAGCTGGACAATGACCCGATAATAGCTGATATAAAACTCAAGCTGCTGATCGCTCACGAGACAGGCCATTTTTTCGGACTGGATCACAGCCAGGTCAATATCAATAATGCCGAAAACGATTTTGGCCTGCCCCAGGTATGTTCAACCAGTACAGCAAGCAGCTACCCGGTAATGTATCCTTTTGTCTGCCGCAATGTGGAAAGCCTGCATGCCGATGACATCAGCGCCCTGTCCGAGCTGTACCCTGCCAGCAATGTGAATAA
>JAJRTD010000095.1 GCA_024278435.1 Gammaproteobacteria bacterium
CGCTTAATCCCATGCTCTGCATGGCCAGCTGATGCTTGATATCCGGTACGATATCAACCAGTAGCAGACTCAGTGAACGTAAATGGGCAAGCGGGGTAAACGGGCTGGAAAAGGTTTTGACCAGGGTATCGGTAAAACGGTAGACCCGTTTGATGTCCTGTTCGCGCTGGCTGACATAGTCCTGCAACATCACCTGGGCACCGATATCCTGATGATGTTTCCGGCGTGCCACAACCAGTTCGGCCAGCAGGGCAACATCGCGTAGTGCCAGGTTAAAGCCCTGGCCGGCCACCGGGTGCACGCTGTGGGCGGCATTACCGATAATCAGCACACGGCCAAACACGGTCTGGGTAGCGGACTGTAAAAACAGCGGGTAGACATGCCTGCTGCCGGTTTTTTTAATTTCCCCCAGGCGATAACCAAAACGCTGCTGCAACTGCTGGCGAAAATCTTTTTCATCCAGCGCCTGCAGTTCATCGGCCTGCTGCGGACTCACGGTCCACACCACCGAGCAGCGGTTTTCGGTCATCGGTAGAAATGCCAGCGGCCCGCTGTCGGTAAAACGTTCATAGGCCACATTATTGTGTTTTTTACCCGGCGTCACATTGGTAATCAGCGCCGACTGGTAATAATTCTGTCGGCTGCTGCCGATATTCAGCAGCCGCATGACCTGTGAATTATTACCGTCAGCGGCAATCAGTAACTGCCCCGTTAATGTTTGCGCTTTGCCGTCAACATTAATATCCACCGATACCCGGTTATCATCCTGTTGCAGCGCCAGCAACTCGGCCGGACAGAACAGCTGGATATTATCCGCCGACTCAGCGTTCATTACCGCGTATAACTGCTGGCCGATACTGCGGTTCTCCAGCACGTAGCCCAGCGCTTCCACGCCTTCCTGCTCGCGTGTTAACCGGGCTGTGCCAAAATGGCCACGGTCGGAAATATGGATGGTATTAATGGCTTCGGCGAACGGGGCCAGCGCCGGCCATAAACCCAGGCTGCTGAAAATCCGGCTGCTGCCCAGCGACAGGGCAACGGTACGGTCATCATAACAGGGCTGCTCATCGGTATTGATGGCATAGGCTTCAATGACAGCGATTTTCAGCTCACTATCGCGCAGAGCACAGGCAAGGCTGGCGCCGGCAAGGCCGCCACCGATGATAATCAAATCAAAATCATTGCCTGTTGTAGTTTCTGACATAGATATTCTCTAGGGCCTGTTAACAAAAATTAAAACTCCGCGCCTCCGCGGTGAATAATTATCTCAGCGAGCCATCAGGCTTTCAATTTCATCAACCGTGCGCGGCAGTCCTTTGGTTAACAGATCATAGCCGGCCTTTGTCACCACAAGATCATCCTCAATACGCACACCGATATTCCACCAGCGTTTGGCGCCGCGGCTGCCGGCCGGTATATACAGGCCCGGCTCCACGGTAAGCACCATGCCCGGTTCCAGCAGGCGCCACTTGTCATCCACCTTGTAGTCGCCCACATCATGCACATCCATGCCCAGCCAGTGGCCGGTGCGGTGCATATAGTATTTCATATAACTGCCATCCTTGATCAGCTGCGCCGGTTTGCCTTTGAGCAGGCCGATCTCAACCATGCCTTTCGTCAGGGCCCTGACCGCGGCGTTATGCGGGTCATTCCAGTGGTTACCCGGTTTAACCTTGGCAAAGGCGGCCTGCTGTGCCTGCAGTACCACCTCGTAAATTTCTTTCTGCGGCACCCTGAATTTCCCGTTTACCGGGAAGCTGCGGGTAATATCGGCCGCGTAACCGTCATATTCAGCGCCGGCATCGATCAACACCAGTTCCTTGTCATTTAATACCGCGTTGTTTTCGGTATAGTGCAGTATGCAGGCGTTTTCACCACCTCCGACAATGGACGAGTAGGCCCAGCCGGCACCATTGCGACGAAATTCATAGAGAAATTCGGCTTCCAGTTCATACTCGTACAAGCCCGGCCGGCAGATCTTCATGGCATTGATATGGGCCTGCACCGATATTTTTGCCGCCTTGCGCATGGCACTGATTTCTTCCCGGCTTTTGTACAGGCGCATGTCGTGCAGCAGGTATTCCAGCGAAACGAACTCATAGGGCACGCGCGCGCCACGACGTGACTGTGAGCGCAGGTCATTCATGCACTTCATCACATGCTGATCAAATGTCGGATTGAGACCGATGCTGTAATACACGCTTTCCCGGCCTTCCATCAAGCCCGGCAGAATGTCTTCAAGATCGTCGATGGGAAAAGCGTCATCGGCGCCAAAATGCTCAACCGCCCCTTCCATGCCATGACGCCGCCCGTGCCAGGTTTCTTTTGCCGGGTCACGGTCACGGCAGAACAGCACAAATTCTCCCTGCTTGCGGTGCGGAATCAGCACGATCACCGACTCCGGTTCGTTAAAACCGCTTAAATACATAAAGTCACTGTCCTGGCGGAAACCGTGTTCAACATCACGGTTACGGATCAGCAATGGCGCCGAGGGCAATATGGCCACCGAGTTCTCATGCATCATGCGCATCAACTGCTTGCGGCGTCTGGCATATACTTTTTTATTCAAAACTGTTCCCGTAAAAATAAAAAAACGTAGGATTTTCCACAAATGAACGCAAATGAGCGCAAATAAAAGTGTTCTTAACTTTTTTATATTGGCGTGTATTTGCGTTCATTTGCGGAAGAAATGCTTTTGAGCTTTTAGTGCACGGTCTGCGAAGACTGTAATGGCTGTAATTCTTCATAAACCAGTAATATCCCCATGCGGACGTATTCACTGACCTCCATAAAGGCCACTTCATCCTCTTCGGTATCATCCAGCTCGGCTTCATCATCAATCACGTAACCGGCGCGTGAGATTTCCAGTATATCCTTGATCAGTTCCCGGCTGTTTTCGGGCAGCTCGGTATCTTCCTTGATGCCACCGGCGGCCAGTCCATAGACAAAGCCCTGGCACCAGGTGCCCAGGCCTTCTACCCGGTCTTCCAGTGGGTCATCATCATCGGGAATCATTAATTCAAAGTCAATGTCGTGCGTGTTCATCTGTTCAACCGTTATACGGTGAACCTGCAACAGCTGTTTGCCCGCTTCCTGCAAGTCCCTGCTGCTGTCTTCGTGCTCACCAAGCACCTGCAGCAGCCACTGCGATGCTTCCGTTGCCCCCTGCGCGCATAGCATGCCGCACAGGGCGCCATGTGCCTCGCAGGCACCCATGGCGGCTTCAACGCTAAACAGTAAATCATCAAGTTGCGATATATCAGGAAAATGCGACATATAAAGATAAAAGGTGTGAATAAACGCCCAGTTTAAATCAAACCCGGAATAAATTCCCCTGCTTAGCCCCCTAAATAAGGCTATTTCAGATAAAATCCGCTTTGTATTTGACCAACAAGCAATCTCGTCCTACTATTAAAGCCATGACAGACACAATAAAAAGAATTAATAAGCTCGAACAACAGGTCGGCGAACTCCTCGAAATCTGCCAGCGACTGGGCAATGAAAACAAGGATTTACGTGCCCAGCTACAGCAACTCACTTCTGAACGTTCCGGTTTGCTGGAACAGAAGGAGAAAGTGCGCACCCAGGTGGAATCCATGATTACCCGTTTGCGTTCAATGGAAAAAGCCTGAATAATCAGGCTTAAACAAGCTGTCCTGAAAATACAGTCCTGATATGCAACCTGATATACCACCGGGAGCCTGAATCACGTGAGTAAAGCTGAACCCTTAACCATAACCATTATGGACAAGGAGTACCGTGTCGCCTGTCCGCCGGAAGAAAAAGACAACCTGCTGGCCTCTGCTGCACTGCTCAATGACAAGCTGAGTGAAATCAAGCAGCAGGGATCCGTTATCGGCACCGAGCGCATCGCCATAATGGCCGCGTTGAATCTAAGCCACGAAGTTTTGCATGGCGAAGCCGTGGTATCCGAACATGATGATTTAAATCAACGCATTGACGCCCTGTCTGAACGCATCAGCGAATCCATGCGCGATATACAGTTGATTTAATTCAAGGGAATCTCTGAACAAGTCGTGAATGCGCATCCAGACTTAATTCAGAGAATCCCGGGCTCAATTCACTTATTTTAGTTGATTTAAGCCTGACATTACTTACAATAGAAGTACGGACGCAAAATGAGCCGCCTGCCGAAAAGGCAATGCCATAATCATCAGGCGGTACCATGAAGTCCAACAGTTTTGACATCTCTGGGATGTGCGTAAGCGACCTGTATTATCCCTTGAGCCTTAAATACTGACTCCGGGAAATGGACTGTTGTGGTCGTGTGCATTACCGCTCTGACGGGAAGCCTGACGCCACATCGCTGTTTCCCCCCTGAACTTCCCGGTTCAAGGTTAACAGTATTTGCTACGGCATCACTGTAGATGTCATCCTTATTTACTGCCGGCTTCTGCCGGCATTATTTTGTTAGGGAGTTATTACCGCAACCCGGTTCACCCGATGTTATGCCTGATAATGCCCGCCCCCATAGCCTGACGGCAACTCAAATCCGGCAGCAGAAACGTCAGCAACGCCAGGCGCTTTCAGACAGCGAGCAGCAGCAACACAGCCTGTGCCTGTGCCAGACCCTGATAAAACAGAAAACTTACCGTAACAGCCGGCACCTTGCCTGTTACCTGGCAAACGATGGTGAAATCGACCCCTACCCGGTTATCGAGCATGCCCGGTTTGCCGGAAAACAGGTTTACCTGCCCGTATTGTCTCCCTTTAAAAGCAAACTTTATTTTGCCCCTTACGAAGAGGATGGCCCACTGCTGCTGAACCGTTTTAATATCCCCGAACCCGCCTGCCACCCATCACAGTGGAAAACCGCCGCCCAGCTGGATCTGTTACTGCTGCCACTGGTGGCTTTTGATCTACAGGGAAATCGCGTTGGTATGGGCGGCGGGTTTTATGACCGCAGCCTGGCCTATTTGCAGCACCGCAG
>JAJRTD010000096.1 GCA_024278435.1 Gammaproteobacteria bacterium
CAGTCCTGATATTTCTAGAAACACTCTGAATAAGTGTCATTCAGAGCGCAGCGAAGAATCTTTTGCTCCGTAAGCAATTGATTGCTCAGTAGCTCAAGATCCTTCGACTGCGCTCAGGATGACAGATAAGGACTTATTCAGAGCATACCTAGGGATACTCTGATTAAGTAGGGTGAGAATCATGCTGAGATAAAATGTGTTGTATTTTTCACGAAGTGAGGCGGAATAGTTATTCTATTGCAACGAACTTCGGGAAAAATACAGCACATTTTAGCCAGCGTGAAATTATCATACTTGATCAGAGTATCCCTAGCAATATTAAAAAAACTTTTACCGCATAGACACATATAAAACCTCTGTGTCTCTGCGGTAAATCGCTTTTAAAACAAGGCAATGTCACCCTGAGCGTAACGCAGTGAAGTCGATATATACAGGATGTACGGTTACGGTAGTAGAGCAATGCATGGAGCAATTGCCGGAGGATCTTCCTCGGTAAAACGCAATTTACCTGTCACAATCATTACAACAATGGCTATACTTGCAAACAACCAATAATAAAAAACATACGACCATGTTCACAACAATTATCCACTTCCTCAACCAACTCTCTCAAAACCGCTGGTACTGGTTGCTGCTGCTTGCCGCCAGCAGCTTTGCCCTGGGTGATGCCCTGTATTACCAGCATGTGCTTGATGAACAGCCCTGTGTCATGTGCATACAGGTGCGGTTATGGATCTCATTGTTGATCATCACCTTGATACTCGGCCTGCTGGCCCGCAACAACCGGGTATTGCGCAATATCAGCAACCTGTCCGTGGTATTGATCGCGGTTGGCCTGGTGGAGCGTTCCTATATGCTGCTGGGAACCGAGCGCGGCTTTGTCTTTGCCGACTGTGGATTCAGCCTTGGCCTGCCGGCCTGGTTTGCCATTGAAGACTGGCTGCCCTGGTTATACCGTATTGAAACCTCCTGCGGTTACACCCCGGAACTGGTCTTCGGTATCACCATGGCCGAAGCCCTGATGGTTACATCGGTTCTGCTGCTGGTGCTGGGTTTAAGTGTTTTTCTGGCCGGTCTGCTCAAACTGCCGGATACGGCTGATTAACAACCCGGTTGCACTGTTTCCACTACAGTTTTATTAGGCGTGATTCCAATGTCATTCTGAAATATAATACCCGGTCTTACATGGCAGCTTTGCCGCCGGACTTTTATATTCAGAGACGTATACGATGCCCAATACCATACCTGTGTCAAAAATCATCTACACCGAAACAGATGAAGCCCCTGCTTTAGCCACTTATTCCTTTCTGCCCATCGTACAGGCTTATACAAAGGCGGCTGGTATTACTGTTGAAACCCGTGACATCTCACTGGCCGGGCGTATTATTGCCAACTTCCCAGATAATCTGAGCGCTGAGCAGCAGCAGAGTGATGACCTGGCTGAACTGGGTGCACTGACCAAAAAACCCGAGGCCAATATTATCAAGCTACCCAATATCAGTGCCTCGGTGCCGCAGTTACACGAGGCCATCAAGGAACTGCAGGGCCTGGGCTATGATATTCCCGACTACCCGGAAGACCCGCAGAATGATGCCGAACAGGCCATTAAAAGCCGTTACGGCAAGGTACTGGGTAGCGCGGTCAACCCGGTATTGCGTGAAGGCAACTCGGATCGTCGTGTGGTAGCCCCGGTGAAGGAATACGCGCAGAAACACCCGCACCGCATGGGTGAGTGGTCCGCCGACTCAAAGTCCCATGTAGCGTCAATGAGTGATGGTGATTTCTATTCCAGCGAACAGTCCGCGGTTATTGAGAACGCCGGTGAGGTAAAAATCGAATTCACTGGCGATAATGGCGACACCCGGGTATTAAAAGAAAAAACCCCGGTACTACCCGGTGAAGTAATCGACGCCGCGGTCATGAGTCGCCGCGCGCTGTGCGCCTTCTATGAAGATGCCGCCCAGGATGCTAAAAAGCAGGGCGTACTGCTGTCGCTGCACCTGAAAGCCACCATGATGAAGGTTTCCGACCCGATTATGTTCGGTCACGCGGTCAATATTTATTATAAAGACGTATTTCTGAAACACGAGTCCACTTTCGAGCAGCTGGGCGTCGATACCCGCAACGGCCTGGGTGATATCTACGCAAAAATTGCCAGCCTGCCGGATGACCAGCGCAGTGAAATCGAAGCCGATATACAGGCGGTTTACCAGAACCGTCCCGATCTGGCGATGGTCAATTCCGACAAGGGCATTACCAACCTGCACGTACCCAGTGATGTCATCGTTGATGCCTCAATGCCGGCGGCCATCCGTTCCTCCGGAAAAATGTGGGGCCCCAACGGTCAGCTGCATGACACCAAGGCCATGATTCCCGACCGTTGTTATGCCGGTATCTACCAGGAAACCATCGACTTCTGTAAGAAACACGGCGCTTTTGACGTTACCACCATGGGCAGCGTCAGCAATGTCGGCCTGATGGCACAAAAAGCCGAGGAATACGGCTCCCACGATAAAACCTTCGAAATCCCGGCCAACGGCACGGTTCGGGTAAGCGATGCCGATGGCAATATTTTACTGGAGCATAAAGTCGAGCCGGGTGATATCTGGCGCATGTGCCAGACCAAAGACATTCCGATCCAGGACTGGGTCAAGCTGGCAATCAACCGCGCCCGTCTGACCGGCCAGCCCGCTGTTTTCTGGCTGGACAAAAACCGCGCCCATGATGCCAACCTGATCAGCAAGGTTGAACGCTACCTGAAAGATCACCACACCGACGGCCTGGATATTCAGATCATGGCGCCGGTTGATGCCATCCGCTACACCCTGGAACGGGTAAAAGCCGGGCAGGACACTATTTCTGTCACCGGTAACGTATTACGTGACTACCTGACCGATCTGTTTCCCATACTGGAACTGGGCACCAGCGCAAAAATGCTGTCCATCGTGCCACTGCTGGCCGGTGGCGGCCTGTTC
>JAJRTD010000097.1 GCA_024278435.1 Gammaproteobacteria bacterium
AGTCTATAACGCGGGTATCCGGGGCTGAGCAAAATGGACAATGCATGCTGTTGTCTTAGCTTTGGTAAACCGGAAGGCGCTGGCAGACCGCGCTGACTTTTTCGCGCACACTGTCGACAATGGCGCTATCGGCAACATCATTGGCAATGCTGTCGATGATGTCACACATCCAGCCGGCCAGGTCTGTGGCGTCCTGTTCGCTGAATCCGCGGGTGGTAATCGCCGGTGTTCCCACCCGGATACCACTGGTGACAAACGGTGACTGCGGGTCGTTGGGTACCGCGTTTTTGTTGACCGTGATATGGGCCTTGCCCAGCTCCGCCTCGACCACTTTACCGGTCAGGTTTTTCGGTGTCAGGTCCCACAGGAACAAATGGTTGTCGGTGCCGCCGGAAACCACTTTATAACCGCGGTCCAGCACCACTTTTGCCATGGCCTGGGCGTTGACGATCACCTGTTTCTGGTATTCGATAAATGCCGGCTCCTGAGCCTCCTTAAAGGATACCGCCTTGGCCGCAATCACGTGCATCAGCGGGCCACCCTGGGTACCGGGAAAAATGGCCGAGTTCAGTTTTTTGGCGATGTCCTCGTTTTTCAGCAGAGACTGCTCACCGGCCAGGATAATACCGCCGCGAGGACCGCGCAGGGTTTTATGGGTAGTTGAGGTCACCACATCGGCAACAGCCACCGGGTTGGGATAGAGACCGGCCGCAATCAGACCGGCCACATGGGCCATATCGACAAAAAGATAGGCGCCGCAGGAATCGGCAATTTCACGGAAACGTCCCCAGTCCATTATCTGCGAATAGGCAGAGAACCCGGCAACGATCATTTTCGGCTGATGCTCATCCGCCAGCCGCTGCACTTCATCGTAATCCACAATGCCGGTTTCACTGTTCAAACCGTATTGCACCGCGTTGTAGATTTTTCCTGAAAAGCTGACGCGGGAACCGTGGGTCAGGTGACCGCCATCCGCCAGTGACATACCCAGAACGGTATCACCGGGCTGGCACAGCGCCATATAAACCGCGGCATTGGCCTGTGAACCGGAATGCGGCTGCACATTGGCATAATCGGCACCAAACAGCTGTTTTACGCGGTCAATGGCCAGCTGCTCGGCAACATCAACATTCTCACAGCCGCCATAATAGCGCCGTGCCGGGTAACCCTCGGCATATTTATTGGTCAGCACCGAACCCTGCGCCTGCATTACCCGCTGGCTGGCATAGTTTTCTGAAGCGATCAGCTCGATATGCTCTTCCTGGCGCTTTTTTTCATGCTGCATGGCAGCCCATAACGCTTCGTCATAACCTTCTATCGTTGTATCTTTGGGGAACATTGAAACTCCTGAAAAATCGACCACCAGAAAAACCGGGGCATCTATATGTAAAAATGGCGCACATCTTAACAAACAAGAGGCATCACTGTATATCAGTGCTCCCTGATAATTGCGGGAAAATGCCGCTGCATCGCACAAATTGACCGGTTTCAGCACCGCCGGCATGGCAACCTGGCGCAAAACAGCTATTCTTTCAAGTAAGCGGCATGCTGCAGCTGCCAATATTTCGCCCCGGCAGCTGCCGCTATTAATAGCCAGACCAAAAAAGTAATACAAAACCTGCGTTTACTTATGGTGTGAATCAACTAAGATACAGGTAACCCATATAGAACCTGTCTTTAGGTATCTTATGCTCAAAAAAACTATGGAAGCTGACAATTGAATCGCCTGAGATTACCCGTGCCCCTGTTGATAATCCTGTTGCTGCTGTTTTCCATTCAGCAGCCCGGCATGGCAGATGAACAGAAACCCCTGCGCTTTGGCGTCCTTTCCATTGCCCAGCCATCACGCATCTTCAACAACTGGCAGCCTTTTGCCGACTACATCAGCGAAAAAACCGGGCAACCGGTTGAAATCGTGATCCCCCGCGGCTTCGGCAAAATGGCAAAGGCCATCACTGAAGGCGAGATCGATTTCTTTTATGTCAATTCACTGGTGTTTTACCGGCTCAAGCAGCAGGGCCAGGCCGTCGCCGTCGCCCAGATGGAGAACATTGCCGGAGAGACCACCAGTCACAGCGAAATTTTTGTACGCCGTGACAGTGCTATCGAAAACGTTAATGACCTCAAGGGCAAGAACATGGCCTATATCAGCCCCATGGGCGCCGGCGGCTACCTGGCGCCACGCGCCCTGCTCTATGAAGAAGGCCTGCAAAGCGGCATCGAAAACCAGGAAACATTCACCAAAAACCTGTCCAACACCATTCATGGCGTGTTACTGGGCGAGTACGATGCCGGCACCATGTGCGGGGTGAACTACGCCTTAATGAGCAAGAAGATAGAAACCGGCGAACTCAAGGTCATTGCTATCAGTGAGCCCTACCCGGAAAACGTGGTTGGCGCCCGCGAGGATCTGCCGCAAAAACAGCTACAGCAGTTTCGTGAGCTGTTGCTGGCCATGCCGGATGATCCTGCCGGAAAAACCGTGCTGCAGAACATGCACAAAATGAAAATCAGGGCTTTCGTTAAATACGACCCGGCCATGGAGTCCGTCACCCGCCGGCTGCTGAAAGAAGGGAACCTGTAACAGCTGATGAATACCGGCATATTTTATCGTTTACTGCTCAGCCTGATACTGCTTTTTTTAGCCAGTACCGCCGTGATGGCCTATATATTACTCGATGAAACCAGGAACACCATTACAAAATCCCGTCTGCAACAGGCCGAGACCCTTGCCGAGGGCATGGCGGAAGGCAGCCTGGATGCACTGGTAGTCCGCGATTACGAACTGCTGGAGCGCTGGCTAAAAGCCGGTACCGCGATTGATGACTTTGCCTATGCCTACCTGGACAGGGCGGATGGCCGGATTATTGCGCATACCGTACTGGAACAGGTGGCAAAACAAACAACTGCGCTGGGTGAAATCAAAAAACCCCTGGTCAGAGACCTGGAATTCAGCAACCGCCCGGTACGTGAAGTCGTTCATGCAGCCTACCTGGGCAACAAGCATATGGCCAATGCCCACCTGGCCTATTACCTGGATACCCGGCCGTTTTATTCAGAAAACATTGTCAGCCGGGTTGTCATCCTGCTGCTGTTCTCACTGCTGGCACTGTCGATAATCACCTTTTTTATTCTGCGCTGGGCACTGTCACCCATCGAAGAGCTGGCCGGCGTCATGGCAAAAACAACCAACTACCTGCCGGAACTGTCAGGCAAGCTGCTAAAACGCAGGGATGAGATCGGGCTGCTGGCACGCAACTTCAATGACCTGATGAACCGGCTTGCCAGCAGTTACCGCAATATTAAATACCAGGCCACTCACGATCAGCTAACCGACATGCTTAACCGCTACGAATTTGAAGAGCAGTTAAAACAGGCACTGAAACTGGCACAATCAGGCCAGCACAATGCCGTGTTCTGTTACCTGGATATCGACCAGTTCAAGATCATCAATGAAACCGCCGGCCATGTAGCCGGTGATGCCATGCTCAGGGATTTTGCCGCGCGCCTGCGCCAGCAGAACCTGCTGCCGGAAAACGTCACCCTGGCACGACTGGGCGGCGATGAGTTCGGCATTCTTCTGCCCGGCTGCGACCTGGACCAGGCATACAAAATCACTGAAGCCATATTGCAGATGCTGGAAAGTTACGAGTTCCACTGGCAGCAGCAGGCGTTTTCAGTCAGCTGCAGTATCGGTGTTGTTCTGATCAATGAAAACTCGCAGAGCAGTACCCAGTTACTCGCCGATGCCGATGTCGCCTGCTACACCGCCAAGGAACGTGGCCGCCACGGGGTTTATTTCTATAACGATGAGAGCCACGACGAGTCGGCACACAGCCAGGATATATCCCATGCCACCATGCTGGTACAGGCCATGCAACAGGGCCGCCTGCTGCTTTACGCCCAGCCCATTGCCGACCTGTCGCGCCCGGACAACGGCATTCACCATTTTGAACTGCTGCTGCGTATGCTGGACGAAAACGATGAAATCATCAGTGCCGGTCCGCTGATTGCCGCCGCCGAACGTTTTGGCCTGATGCCGGAAATTGACCGCTGGGTGATAGATAACGCCTTTACCCAGGTCAAACAGTTCACCGCATCCACCCCCGATGTGGTACTGAGCATCAACCTGTCCGGCAACTCGCTCAGCGAAAACGGCCTTACCGAGTACGTAGTCAACAAACTGGCAAAGCACGGCATCAACCCGGAAAACATCTGTTTTGAAATTACCGAAACCGCCGCCATTAACAACCTGCACCACGCCCGTTTATTTATTGAAAAAATGCGCAGTTATGGCTGCAAGTTCTCCCTGGATGATTTCGGCAGCGGCCTGTCATCCTTTATGTATTTAAAAACGCTGGAAGTCGATTATCTGAAAATCGACGGCCACTTTGTGCAGGACATGCTGAGCTACCCCATCGATCACGCCATGGTCGCCGCCATTAACCAGGTCGGGCATTCCATGAACATCAAAACTATCGCTGAATTTGCCTGTTCCGAGCATATCGTCAAGCGCCTGAAACAGATGGGAGTGGATTACGCCCAGGGTTATGCGGTGGGTAAACCCTGCGCCATTACCGACTTCCAGAAGCAGTCTCTGTTATAAAACAATCACCTGGCTGCGGCCATGGTTGCAACTCTCGCCCGGATTAGTCTCAACGTCCCCGACAGAAAATCATCAAGCCGACAAAAACTTGATCCAGATCAAGGAATGTTGGCTTACATGTTTTTATCATATACAATATATAGCGCATAACAATAACTATAACACTATATATGGTATATCTTATATACCAGCGTAGTCTTAGGAGATTCCCCATGAATACCGCTGAACGGTCTGAAGCCGACTCGATTAAACGCCTTGAAATCCCTCTACAACCCGCTTCGGAAGACATCTGGCAACGCAAGTACCAGCTGAAAAACAACCAGGGTGAAGCCGTCGACCTGTGCGTGGAAGGCACCTTCACCCGCATCGCCCGCGCCCTGTCCGAGATTGAAGAAACTGAGGACAAACAGCAGCACTGGTATGAAAAATTCCTCTGGGCATTAAAAAACGGCGCCGTGCCCGCCGGCAGGATTATTTCCAATGCCGGTGCCCTGCAATACAAACCGGCAACCTCAACCATTAACTGCACGGTCTCCGGGCAGATCCATGACTCCATGGACGACATCCTGCAGAAAGTCCATGAAGCGGGTATGACCCTGAAATCCGGCGCCGGTATCGGCTATGAGTTTTCCACCCTGCGCCCCAATGATGCCTATGTTTCCGGCTCCGGCGCCCTGACCTCCGGCCCGCTGTCATTTAT